>NZ_JAEUPY010000786.1 GCF_016790065.1 Steroidobacter sp. | reverse complement strand
ACTCAAGGAAATCGAGATCTATCCCTGATCGAAGGTCAAGCCGCGGCGCTCGTTGAGCGCCGCGCGACCACCAGCCAATTGTTGAACGGGGTTCGACCCCATAACGGTTTGAACTCTGCCTGCAGGCCGTACTGCTTGAGCACGCGACGTAAATCGTCCGCGGAAGGCTGCGCCTTGAAAGACGTCTTCATCCAGCCGACCGAGTGACCGAAGCGATCCGTAGCTCGCGTCATGGCGCTTCGCCAGGTGCCGTCGGCCAAGCCGGTGCGAATCACTAGCTGGCCCTCTTTGCTGACGCACTGAGCAGCCTGCTCCAGTAACTTGCCCTGCGCCTGCTCGGGCAGATACTGAATCACATCCAAGAGCGCGACACTGCCCTGATGTTCAGGGAAGCGCACGCTCAAATCGCAGACCTGAAAGTCCGCATTACGATGGCCGCCGCGCGCCGAGGCGAGGCGGGCGGCTTCGATCTTCACTGCGTCGGTGTCGACGCCGACATACGGCAGCTGACGGCCGCTCGCTCGCAGACAATGCAACAACAAGCCGATGCCGCAGCCCAGGTCCAACACCGGCACCGACTCGTCAGCGAACGCACTGGGCACGGCTTGATACAAGGGATCCATCGCCAGTTTGCTCAGCGAATACCAATAGCGGTATTGATCAGGCAAAAAGCTGGCGGCGATCGCGCGCTTGGGCAGGGTCATATCCGTTCTTGAGATTGCCGGCACTGGTTGGCCGGGATCGCAAGATTACTATGCCCACACTCTCGACGTTGAAGCTTTGAATTCAGGCCGTGAGCAGAGCGCGGAACCGTTCCTTGGCTTCGGCACCCAGGTCAGATGTCTGCTCAGCGCCGGGGAAGGTGCCTTCCGTAACATCGGCCACGTACTTGCGGGTCGCAGCCACTAGGTCCTGCGCTACGTTCAAATAGCGACGTGTATGGCGGGGCTTGAAATCGGTGTACAGACCGAACAAGTCGTGGAACACCTGGACTTCGCCATCGCAGTGAGGTCCGGCACCGATGCCGATGGTCGGGATCGAGACCCGCCGCGAAATCTCCTGAGCGACTGACGCGGGCACCAACTCGAGCACGATGGCGAAGGCGCCCGCCGCTTCGAGTGCCTCGGCATCCGCAACCAGCGAAGCTGCAGCTGATGGCTCCTTGCCTTGAATGCGCGGACCGCCCATCGCGTGCGTGGATTGCGGAGTGAAGCCGAGATGACCACACACTGGAATACCGACGCTCACCAGTCGCTCGATGGTCGGCGCAATCGAGACGCCGCCTTCGATTTTCACCGCGCCGACTTTGCCTTCAGTCAGCAGGCGCGCTGAGTTGCGTAACGCATCTTCCACCGACACCTGATAGGTCATGAACGGCATATCGCCCACCAGCAGCGCACGCTGGCTGCCACGCGCCACCATCTGCGAGTGATAGATGATCTGATCCAAGGTGACGGGGAGGGTGGTGTCCTGACCCTGGACCACCATTCCCAACGTGTCGCCGATGAGAATGAACGGCACACCGGCGGCATCGAGCATTTGCGCCGACGTGTAATCGTAGGCCGTTAGTGCCGCGATCCGTTCGCCACGGCGTTTCATGGCGACGATGTCCACCGTCGAGAGTCTTTGACCTTTCATGAGCCTGTCCCCCACAGGTTATTCGGCGCGACGATTCCATTTGGCGAGCCATTAGTCAACGCTAAGGTCCTTTTCATTTCCACAAGCAAATGCTTATATGACGAAATGACCCTCGAAGATTTACGAATCCTGGTGGCGGCCTGCGAGGTGGGCAGCATGAGTTCGCTGGCGCGTGAGCTGCAACGAACTCAATCCTCGGTAAGCCAACACATCGCACGGCTGGAAGCCGAGTTGGGCATTCGTTTGTTCGAACGGCATGCGCGAGGCATTCAACCGACCGCAGCCGGCAAGGTGCTCAAGGATTTTGCGCTGGAGGGCTTGGATGCCATCGAGGTCGGGCTACAACGCGTGCGAGCGCTTCAGCACGGCGAGTCGGACACGGTGACCATCACGACTGGCGGGACCACGGTGCGGCACTTCATGCGTCAAGCGGTGGTTCGTTTCCGGAAAGAACATCCGAAGGTGAACTTGCGTTTCTTGCCCGCCAACTCCACGCGCCGTTGTTTCGAGATTCTGCGATTGAGTCAGGCGGATCTGGGCTTCGTCACCACAGGCGAGCCGGTGCGCGGTATCAACGAGAAGCCCATCGCCAAACAACGCTTGTTTCTACTCACCACCAAGAGCGATCCCTTGTCCCGCCGGCGCAAATTACGACTTCAAGATTTGCAGGGGATTCGTTATCTCGGGCTCGCCGGTGGCACCACTCATCACAGCGCCATCGAGCAAGCAGCGTTACAGCGGGGCGTCGAGCTCAAGGCGGAAGTGGCGTTCGATGACTTCGACACCGCGAAACTGTTCGTCGAACTCGGCCTCGGGCAGGCCATCGTGCCGGCGGTGCATGCGTACAATTTTGAACGTAGCGGTGGTTCGGTGCAGGCCGTGCTGATTGCGGATTTGCCACCGGTCTCCATCGGCTGGGCTTTCCGGCATTGGCATCACTTGTCACCGGCGGCGCGTGAGTTCGTCGCCATCGCCAATCAGGAAATCGGCAAGTTGCATAACGTGCCTGGATTGGAGCTGGCAGCCGCGATTCGCTAACAAATAATTGTTAGAAAACTCGACAGTGACTTCACTCCGGCGTCGGGCTGGGCTGTAGGCGAGACCGACCGAGCAGCTTCAATGTGAGATTTCTTCCGGCACGCAGGAGGGGATAGGCGAAGCGCGAAAATGCCTGCGAGCGAAATGCCAGCGAGTTGATGCGATTGAACCAGCCGGAGGAGGTGGTCAGCAGCGCCAGCGCATGGATGCAATCGGCGCCGTGGTAGTAGCGCCCATTCAATTTCAACACCATGCCTTCGTCGACGTCGTAGCCCAAGCGATTCACTTCGTCGACCAGCGCCGGATGTTCGCGCGCATTCGCCAACGTCACCGTGCCGACGGCTTCACGCAGCCTTACATGCACGACATAACGTGAGCAGAATGGACATTCACCGTCGTAGAGCAACCAGTTTGCCGCTGGTTTTCGAGAGCTTTCGGTCACGTCAGTCCGTCGAACCGCTGGCGCCTGAACTTTTATCCGGGCATTCGGAGTAAAAATTGCAACCACTCAACACGGGCAGGTTGCGCATGGCGTCGTACGCACCGGCCAGCGCCAGCGCGGCGAGAAAATAAAGCGCCCATTTCCGGCCAGAAACCATACAAAAATCCCTTCCCGAGGTGGGCTCGATACTACTCCAATGCGGTCCGACATTCAGCACGCGCGCGCCGGCATGCTTTTCGCTTCTATGGTTCAGGCTCGCTGTCATTTGTTTGGAAATCGTGGCATCCACGCAGCGGCCGCGCTGGTGTGGCGCAGGTCAGGAACAGGTAGCGCCAATTTGAGGCAGCTGGCACACTCGCGCGGCCTCGGCAGCCGGGGCGCTCGCATCGTTACAGAGAAGTTTAGAGATAACAGGGGCACCAGGGAGCATGAGCGCTCGGGCAGATCGATCCATGGGTGGATTCTGGCGGCAATTGCGCCCCTCCCTGAGCCAGGCCAGCGACCAGGTCGCAGCCGACGGCTTGATTGCTTTTTCACCGGTGTGGGCCGCGGCAGCGATTTTCAGCCTGGCCGGCGATCGCACCATGCTGGTGTTTCGTGACGGCGCGTTACTGGGTTCGCTGACTTGGGCGGCCATTTCCGTAGCACTGTTGTTGATCTGGCGGCCGCGTTGGACACCGCTGCTGGTGCTGCTCGCCGGCATCATGCTGACGCGTTACTCGGTCGCCATGCCGGTGGCCGGCAACAACAAAATGATTACCGCGTTCATGAACGCGTCGATTCTGGTCATTTGTTTGAACGCCGTCTTGCGCTACCAGGGCACTGCGCAGGTCCGAGAAAACATTTACGAGAATATGCGGGTAGCGGCGAGGGCGTTGCTCGCCATCATGTACTTCTACGGCATCTTCCATAAGATCAACACGGACTTCCTGGATCCGCGCGTCAGCTGCGCCGTGGCCTTGTATATGCCGCTAGCGGACGGCTTCGGTTTGCAAAACAGCCTGGCCGGCAAATATTTTGCGATCTGGAGCACGTTCATCGTCGAAGCCATCGCCATCGTTTCGTTGTATTGGAAACGTTGGTTTGCGGTCGGCTTGTTGCTGGCGTTGATGTTTCATTTCGTGATCCCGATTTCCGTGTACTCGTGGTACATGGATTTCTCGAGTTTGGTGTTCGCGCTGTACATCTTGTCCGTGCCGCGCGAAGTGAGTCAGCGCTTCTACGACAGCTGCGCGCGACTGTTCCGGGTATTGCGTGAGCGCTTCGGCACCCTCGGCCAGGCATTGCCGTTCGGCCTCGTGATCGGCGGCGTGATCCTCGTGGTCGCGGTGCTGTCGCTGTACAGCCGGCAGGCGCATATCCCGCCGTCTCATGCTTACCAGTCTGTTTGGGTGTTGATGTGGGTGGTGTATGGCGGCATCGCCATGCTGTTGCTCTCTGAAGCAGCGCTCAGCCATTTGCCTTGGCAAGGCAACCCCGGGCCACGACGGTCACTGTGGCTATATGCCATCCCGACCGCGTTGTTCATCATCTGCCTGGCGCCGTACTTTGGCTCGAGGACGGAAGCGTCGATTGCCATGTTCAGCAATCTGCATACCGAAGCGGGCAGTTCGAATCACTTGCTGATCGACCAGCCCATCGATCTGTTCCCGTATCAGCGGGAGGTCGCGATGATCAAGGCATCCTCGGATCCGGATCTGCAACACTTCGCGAATCGCGACCAGGGCCTGGTGATGTTCTCGCTGCTGGAACGGCTGCGTAAGAAGCCGGACCAATGGGTCACCTACGAACTCAACGGCGTTCGTCATGAGAAGGCCACTGCCGAATCGCTAGGCGCAGCGACTCACGCCAGCTTCTGGGAACGCAAGCTACTCATCTTCAAGCCCGTGGATTTCGCGCGACCGAAGGTCTGCACTCACTGACGTGCGCATAGAAGCTGTCGATCTTGGCTGACGGAATAATCGATTAGAAAGGCCGAGCCGGGCGGATTACCTTGCAGTCATGTCTGCAAAACACCCAATCCGTACCGGCTTCCGTGCCGTGGCCGCCACCGCCATCGTGGCGGGTGCGTTAATGAACGTGATTTCCCACGAGCCAATATCCATCGACCACGCGATCGAACGCCCCGCTGGGGGCTGAGCGCGAGATGAGCCCGGTCACGCACAACAGCTACGGCTGTTCTGCGAGGCCTTCGCATGGGGTATCTGCATCTGATCTGGGCAGGCATGTTCCGGCGCAGAGTGCGGACCATCTTGATGCTGCTGTCCATCACCGTGGCCTTCCTGCTTTACGGGCCGTTGGAGACGGTGCGAAGTACGTTCGCCAACTTCGGACAATCCATCGCAGGGCATGACCGGCTACTGACTCTATCCAAGCTGCGACCGGGCGCACCAGTATTGCCGCAGAGCTTGTTGGAGCGGATCAAAGAAGTCCCCGGCATCACCAACGTCGACTATGCCGTCTACTTCGGCGGCACTTACCAAGACGCCAAGAACAATGTTCCGCTGGAAAGTCACACCGAGACGTTTTTCGATCTGTATCCCGAGCTGGCACTGACTGCCGGCGAACGTACCGCGTTTCAACAAACTCGCACCGGTGCCATCGTCGGCGCAGGCCTGGCCAAGAAATTCAACTGGCGCATCGGCGACAAGATTCCCTTTCAGACCACGGTGACACGCAAAGATGGCTCCAATGTTTGGACCTTCGACGTGGTCGGCATCTATCGTTTCACCGATCCTGGAATGCAGGTTTGGGACAACACTGTTTACATCAACTGGCACGGCTTCGATGAGGCGCGACTGACGGCTAGCGGCAACGTCGGTTGGTATGTGCTCAAAGTCGCCAACACGAATCAGGTCGACAATGTCGCGCATGCTGTCGATGCGCTCTCCGCCAACTCAGCGCACGAAACCAAGACTCAAAGCGAGAATTCCTTCAGCGCCGGCTGGATCGGCCAGATCGGCGATTTCGGCTTGATCGTTACGTCGATCATGAGCGCGGTATTTTTCACCTTGCTGTTGTTGACCGGTCACACCATTGCGCAGGCCGTGCAAGAACGCATTCCTGAGTTCGCTGTGTTGAAGACGCTCGGCTTCTCTGGCGGCACCGTGTTGGGATTGGTGCTCAGCGAGTCTGTGCTGTTACTGCTACTCGGTAGCACGTTGGGCTTGGCGTTAGCGACGCTCGCACTGAGCTTCGCCAGTTCGTTGCCAGACGGAGCGTTACCGGTGCCGCTGCAGCCAGTCAGTGTCGATGTGTGGCTGCGAGGCTTGGCCGTGGCAATCCTGATCGGCCTGATCGTTGGCGCCGTGCCCGCGCTGCGTGGCCTGCGTTTGCGAATCGTCGACGCGTTGGCGGAGAAATGATGAGCGTCGTGCGACAGATCGGTTCGGTCGCTCTCGTTGGCATTGCCACTATTCCAAAGCGACTCGGTGCTGCTGCGGTCGTGGTTGTGGGCATTGCCGGTGTAGTAGGGGTGTTCATCGGATTGTTGGCGATAGGAGAGGGGTTCGAGAGAACACTCCAGCAAAGCGGGAATGACCACACCGCCCTCATTCTTCAAGCCGGCACTCAGTCTGAAGCCGCCTCCTCGCTGGCTCGCGACGTACCGTCGATCGTGTCGCAGGCTGCGCAGATAAAAAGGAACGCTGAGAATCGTGCCATCGTGTCTGCTGAGTTGCTGGTTGCAGCGAGCTTGCGAAAAAGGAGCACGGGACTCGAAGCCAATGTCGCCGTTCGTGGCATCGGTGAACGAGCCTGGGAATTACGGCCTCAAGCGATGATTACCGCCGGTCGACAATTCCAGCCGGGCTTGCAGGAATTGGTGCTCGGTGCCGATGCTCATCGTCAGTTTCTAGGAACGCAGCTCGGCGCGACGCTGATGCTCAACGGTCAGGCATGGCTCGTGGTCGGAATCTTCGATTCCGGCGACGCTCACAACTCAGAAATCTGGACCGACAGCGACGTGCTCGGGTCTGCGTTCCGCCGCGGCACCGGCAAATCGTCGCTGGTCGTGCAATTGACCGACGCCAGCACCTTCGACGCATTCAAAGCACAACTGGTCAGCGATCCCAGTCTCAACATCGACGTAATCACCACCCAGCAGTACTACAGTCGCCAATCTGCACGAGTTGCCAAGATGAGCCGTGTGTTCGGCATCGTCATTGCGACGATCATGGCGCTCGGTGCGACATTCGGCGCGCTCAACACGATGTATGCAGCAGTCACAGTCCGCGCACGAGAGATCGCAACACTGCGAGCAATCGGCTTCAGATCGATTCCTGTGGTCGTATCAGTCTTGCTGGAGACTCTGTTGCTGGCTGTAGCCGGCGGCGTGATCGGCGCAGGCATCGCTTGGCTGTTATTCGACGGCCTCCAAGCATCCACGATGGGCTCGAGCGGCGGCCAGATCATGTTCGCGTTCGAGGTGTCAGCCCAATTGCTTGCCAGTGGCGTGATCGCCGCGTTGGCCATCGGTCTGGTCGGTGGACTGTTGCCAGCAATCCGGGCCGCCCGGATGCCGATCGCAATGGCGCTAAGAGAGCTCTGAAACCCCCAAAGGGCCAGGGTTGGGATGGCCAAGGAAACCGCCCTAGGCCACCATCCTAGTGCGCATAATGCATATTATGTCATATAAAGGATGTGGGTTCTGGGCCTGTCCAAAGCCAGGCTTGAATCTGTATCCGCTCAGCCGCTCACCACTGAATCAGGTATTCCATCGCGCCGATGGTTGTTTGCGTGTCGTAGTTTTAGAAACGTTGCTCCAACGATCTGATCAGTTTCAGTCCGTTGAGCGAGCGGAAATCAGCGCAGCTGGCTGTCTTTACTGCCGCGGCGGTTGTAACCGCTGACGGCGGCGTTTTCTTTGTCTTCGGCTTCTTGGCAAGCGACGCACAGGCGCACGCTTGGCAGCGCCTTGCGGCGGGCTTCCGGAATCTCAGTCCCACAATGGGCGCAATGGGTCAGCCCCGGCCCGCTGGCCAGCTGGCTCTTGGCGCGCTCAACGGCGTCTTTCACCGTCGCGTCGATTTGATCCTGCACGGCGCCGTCGCCGGCCCAACCCGTTGCCATCGCCCCTCCCAAACCGTTGCCCAACCAACCGCAATGTGGGGTCGCGCTGTGACCTGCGCAAGACCCTGACCGGAGGCTGACCTGGCGGCGATTTCGGCCTCAAATTGAGGCGGGCTGCGCTTCGCCCTGACCCACTGGAGAGCATTACCTAAGCAAAGCAACCACAATTCGGAAGAATTGGCATCGCATTGCCAAAAAATCTCGCCGGGCCGTTGCCATTCGCAGTCGCTGGAGTATATTCCGGCTCTAGACGCTTGAGCGGACGAATAAAACCGCCAGGTGACTTAAAGTAACTTCTCAGCTATCGC
>NZ_JAEUPY010000692.1 GCF_016790065.1 Steroidobacter sp. | reverse complement strand
CGTCGCTAGATTGGTTTGTGTCGCATAGATGATTGCGGCGATATCTTCGCGCGCGGATACGGCACCTGGGCCCGTGTGTCCGATGAAGCGCGGGTCGTCGAACAAGGTATTGACGAGTGCCGCATCGGGCGCGAAGTCGAGGTTTGCCATGAAAGGACTGCTGCCCGTGGCGAAATAGTTCGACAGAATGCCCGGCAGCAAACTCTGTGTGACGCGGACCAGACGATTGTCGACGCGCAGATTGAAATAGTTAGCGCCAAGGTGCAGCCCCGGCAGGCCGCTCGGCGCGAACTCGACGCCCGCCGTCCAGGTCTCGGCCTCCTCGGGCTTCAGGCGCGGACCTGCGCCGCCCGAGACGATCATCGCAGTGAAGCTGCAGCTGCTTCCCGACGAACCCGGCGTACCCGAGAAGCCGTTGAGCTCGACCAGCGTCGTGTCGCACGGCGCCGTCCAGAACGCCGGTGTCGTGAAGATAGCGTTGCCGCCCGGCACAGGTTGCGGGCCCTCGTAGGCGAAGCGCATCGGCGGCGCATGGAAACTCGTACCGAAGCTGCCGTGCAAGCTCACGCTGTCGATGGGCTTGAAGCGCAGGCCGAACTTCGGGTTCGTAGTCGTGAAATCGCCCAGTCCGGAGGAATCCTCATGACGCACGGCTAGCGACATATCCAGTGCCTGCACCCCGGGCAACGCATTGCCGCTGCCGACGATCGGCACAGCCAGCTCGGCATATGCAGAGCGCACGTTGCGCGCCGTGGCGCCGTAGCGCTGCGAAATGGGACGGATGCTGCGGTAGTCGAAGTTCAACTGGCCATCGATGTACTCCTTGCGGTGGTCGACGCCCAGCGCCGCCTTGAGCGGGCCGCCGGGCAACTCGAACAACGTACCGTCCGCCTTCGCGGTGAGCTGCGTGAGCCACGAGTTGAACTGTAATTCCTCGAAGCCGATTAGCTGAGCGATGACCTGTGGTGGCAGAGACTGAGAGGAGTACGGATTGAACGTCGTGTAGTTGAGCGCGGCACAGTAAAGCTGGGACGGCGTGGGATTGGCGACCGCACCGATGTTTGCTGCGCTCAATCCCATGAGCGAGCAGGTGACAGAGCTGGGCGCCGCACTGGTGTTCGCGCCGTTCAAGATGCGATCGCCAATATTCGCATCGCGTTCGATCATCGACCTGCGCCGCTGCTCCTCGCGGCTGTGCGAAGCGGACACATCGAGCACCCAATCGCCCCACAGGTCGTAGCGCAGCCCCAGCTCCGCCCCGAAACTTTCCACGCCGACGTCGCGTTTCGTCAGCACGTCGTCCACCAGCACGCTGAAGTTGTTAGTGGTTCCAGGGATGTAATACGGGTTGGTGCTCGGCACCGTGCCGATCAGATCGACGTAGCCGGTGCGATACTCGCCATCGCGGCGGGTATAGCGAGCGCTGCCATGAAGATTCGCGCGATCGCCGATGTCCTGATCGGCAGTGAGCAATAGGCTATGCCGAGTCATGCGGGGCAGGACGTCCCAGCCAAGCGACGGATCCGAGGTGTAGCCGACTCCGTCCACCACAGGTGTGAGCTGATCGACTGTAAGGCCGACACCGGCGCCGGGCGGCACGGTGTAGGCAACGGGACGATTGAACGCTGCCGCGCCCGAAAAGATGTTGGCCAAGCTGCCCACACGGAAGTTATGACGCGGCCAATCGATACCGCCGCGTGACGACAGATCGCCTGTCAGGCCGCGGCTGGACGCGCTCACATTACCCCTTCCGTTGTATTCGTAGCCCACCACCAAGCGACCATCGTCCCAGCGGTTGCCCCACACCGCGCTCGCCTGGAACTCCTCCCCGCCTCCATCCGTGCCGCCGATACGCGCTAGCGTGTGTAATCCATCGAGGTCACGCTTCAGAATGAAATTGACGACGCCGCCGACGGCGTCCGATCCGTAGACCGCGGAGGCGCCGTCCGAGAGAATTTCGACGCGCTCAAGCGCCGCGGCGGGGATATTTTCAACATCGACGAAATCGCCGAATTGACCCGACGGGGCAACCCGCCGGCCGTCGATGAGTACGAGCGTCGAGAGCGCTCCGAGGCCGCGTAGATTCACGCCCGACCCGCCGGTCAGGTTGCCTCCTCCCGAGCCCGTGTCCTGCCCGCCGCGAATATTGTCGCCGGAAGCAACACCGCCCGCGAAATTCGCCGGCAGCTCGCGCAACATGTCCGCGACGGTCGCTTTGCCGCTATTGGCGATCGCATTCGCGTCGATCGTCTGCAGAGTGCCGCCGATCGCCACAGCGTTGCGAATATGCGTGCCGGTCACAACGATTTCTTCGATCGCAGTCCGGCCCGACTCTGTCTGGGGCGCAGGTGCCTGCGCCAGATGCAAGGCGGCCGGTGTCATACTGTTGTAGGTGCGCGAATCGAGCTTCTGGATCGTGATCGAGGTACCGCTCGCGACCGAGTATCGATAGCCGGTGTCGGCCAGCAACTGGCTCAATGCTTCCTTGATGGCGTGCGCACCGACGATGCCTTGGGTCTTGCGTCCGGTGAGATCCTCGCCGACCACGATCTGAATGCGCGTCTGCTTGGAGAACTGGATCAAGGCGGCGGAGAGATCCTGCGCAGGAATCTCGAAGTCCACTCGTTGATCTAGATCCAACGCACCCGCCGTCGTCAGCGCGAGCAGTCCTGCAATCAACATCGCACCTGCCAACGATCCCGCCGATGAGCTAGCCATGAACGAGAGTGCCTCGAGAGTTGCTTTAGAATATTTCTTCGCCAGTGCAGCTATGACGAATGAGCCTCGAAATATTGAACCTTCCGATCGGGCCCGCCGCGACGGGGGAGTCGGTGGTTAGGTATGATCGCGTTCGACTCGGCTCCAGTGAGCATCTGACCACGCCCTACGACATCCACGACCAGATCAGTCGGCTACCCGATGGCCTTGATGCCCTCGGCCGCGACAAAATCTGCCATCCTGAGGTTCCAGGTATCCACCGTCGTTCGTCTTAGCTG
>NZ_JAEUPY010000681.1 GCF_016790065.1 Steroidobacter sp. | reverse complement strand
GGCCGAGCCGTGCCGGCGGCGAAGTAATCCTGCGCCGCGTTCCGTTTACGCAACAAAGTTTGCGGGCTATGCAAGGCCGGGATAAGATCCCAGTCCCTGTCTAAGCCGGAACACGCATGGCGACCGCCAAGCCGGGTGCTTCACTCAAGCATCTGCGCAAAACCAATGGATGGACGCTTGCCGAAGTCAGCAAGCGCACCGGCATTCCGCCATCGACGCTGTCCCGTATCGAGAACGATCGCGTTTCGCCCACCTACGATTTGCTGGCCCGATTGAGCCGCGGATTGTCGGTCGACGTCGCGCAGCTCGTGTCATCCGCGCCAGTCGCGGCTGCGGCTACAGCAGAACAGCAGGGACGACGCAGCTTGAATCGTATCGGCGATGGCGAGCTGATCGAGATGTCGAATCACACACTGCGTTATCTATCGACGGATCTGCTGAGGAAGCAGGTGACGCCGATTCTCACTGAATACCGCGCGCGCACGCTCGAGGAATTCGGCGAACTCATGCGGCATGCGGGTGAGGAATTTCTATTCGTGCTCGAAGGCGCGGTGGAGTTGCACACCGAGCTGTATGCACCGGTGGTGCTGAAAGCCGGTGAGTCTGTGTACTTCGATAGCCGCATGGGGCATGCCTACCTCGCCAATGGCCCAGGCCCGTGCCGTGCTTTGTCGATTTGCGTGGCTCCGCAAGAGGAAATGCGGAAGGTTCACGACGCGGTGTTACGCACCGAGGCGGCTGTTGAAGCCACTCCAGCGAAGCGCATCGCTCCGATCACAAAACAGCGTCGACGCCGTACCGGCTAACGACAGCGTTTCGGTCTCCGGAGGCGCTCGGCCTCCATTCTCCCTACCCATTACGCTCAGGCAGCGCTGCACGCCGCTGCCGCCATGCCGCATTTGCAATCAATTCCGTATCGGCGTATAAAATTCCACAAATGGAATAATGTTCGACCTGGCAACCATCAAAACAAATTCGGGAGTGACACCATGATCGGCGACAAGAAGCCCGCATTACCCGCAGCGCTGCTGCTCACCGGCCTCAGCGCCATCACCGTGAGCGTGCCGGTCTGGGCGCAAGGCGCGAACGAGGGCACCGGGCTGGAAGAAATCGTGGTGACCGGCTACCGGTTTTTGAACGAAGACACCAGCGGCACCACCAATCTGCCGTTGCCGATCGAGAAAGTGCCGCAGTCCATCAGCCTGATCAGCAACGACTTCCTGAAAGCGGCTGACATCAAGACGCTGGGCGAAGTGGCGCAATACACCCCGGGCGCGATCTTCTCCGGCAATGGCGAGAACTATCGCACCGACATCAAGTTCCGTGGCTTCACCAATGGCGAGGCGGTCGATGGTCTGCCGCTGGGCAGCGGCGCTCCGCTGGCCGAATACGACTATGCCGTGGTCGAGCGCTTGGAGATCGTGAAGGGCCCGTCGTCGGTGGTTTATGGCGCCTCCAGTCCCGGTGGCATCGTCAACGTCGTGACCAAGAAGGCCACGCCGGAAACGCCTGAGTATTTTTCCGTCGACATCGGCATGTGGAACAACTATCGGATCGAAGGTCAGGTCGGCGGAGCCATCGGTGCAGACGGTCGCCTCAGCGCCATCGGCGTGGGCGCGTATGAGCAGGGCGATAGCTTCACGGACATCATCAAACACGATCGCACCGTGCTCTACGGCGGCTTGGATTTCGCCATCACCGATTCGCTGAGTGCTTACGCGCGCGGCGGCTATGAGAAAAACACCCGGACCTCGTTCGATGGCATTCCGCAGTTCGAAGATGGCACCCAGCCGCCTGTAGCGCGCTCATTCTTCATCGGCTCGGACCAGTCGCGGTACGAGCTGCAGGGCGAACGCATGTATGTCACGGCTGGCCTCGATTGGGACGTGACTGACCTGTGGTCGGTCAGCGTCAAAGGCAACTTCAGTCGCAACGAGCAGGAAGGCGCCGCCATTTTCTCGGGCGGACTGCAAGCGGACGGCAGCATCGATTTGTTCAACGAAGAAAACCTTGGCAGTACCGAAGACGTGTTCGCTGCCGGCATCTCGTCGGTCTACAAGCTCGACGGCCTGGGCTTGAGCGACAGCTTCATCTCGGTCGGCGCGGTCTATAACGAAAGCAGCTATTACGGCAAGCATCGTTTCTACTACATCGGCTCGGGCAACATCTTCGATGGCGTGCGGTCCATCACCAACATCATCAACGCCGCGCCGATCACGGATCCTGGCTACTTCTTGAAGATCGACGATTCCTTGCTCACATACTCGGCTCAGGCTGTGTTGCGGGTTCTGGATCCGCTCACGGTGCTGGTCGGTGCGTCCTACTCAGGGACTGATTTCGACCGAGACTCGGACGCGCTGTCGCCGGCCTCCTATGAATATGACGGCGAAGTCAGTTATCGCGGTGGTCTGACGTACGAATTCGCACCGGGCTTCAACGGCTATCTGTCGTACAGCGAGTCCTTCATGCCGCAGCGGCAGAGCGACATCAATGACAACCCGTTGAAGCCGCTGATCGGCGAACAGAAAGAACTGGGCCTCAAATACGCACCGCCCGGTGGGCGCGTGCTGTTCACGGCTGCGTTGTTCGAGATTCTTCAGAGCAACAAGCCGGAGTTCGATCAAACCACGCCGGCCGGAGATCGCTTCAAAGCAGTGGGCGAAGTGCGTCATCGTGGCGCCGAACTGGAAGTCATTGGTCGGGTCGCGGATCGCTGGCAAGTGCACGCCGGCTACGCCTATCTGAATCCGGAAGTCACCAAGAATCAGGAATCGCCGGAGATGATCGGCAAGACCATCACTTATCTGCCGAAGCACACTGCGAGTGTGTTCGCGAGTTACGAGTTGTTGGATGGCTTCACGGTGGGGGCGGGTGCGCGCTACGTGGACTCGGTCAACACGACGTATGACGACTCGGTCAAGGATCTGCCGGCCTACGCCATCGTCGATGCCACCGCGTCGTATGCCTTCCAGAACTGGAGATTTCAGTTGAACGTGCACAACCTGTTCGATGAGAAGTACTACATCAATACTTACGAAACGGTGTACTACGGCAACGTCATCGGCGAGCCGGCGAACGTGTCGCTGTCGGCCCGGTACGAGTTCTAATCGTGCAGCTACGCTTCATTGGCCGCGTGTGCGGTGCCTTGCTCATGTTCCTCGGCATGATAGGGGTGGCGCCCGCGGCTGATGAGGTGTACGACGTCGTTTATGCCGGTGCTCGGGTCATCGATCCGGAAACCGGCCTCGACGACATTCGTAACGTCGGTGTCTCTGGGCACAAGATTGCCGCTGTCGCCAGTGAACGGCTGAAGGGTAAACGCACCATCGATGCTCGGGGTTTGGTGGTCGCACCAGGCTTTATCGATCTGCATTCGCACTCAACCACCAATGAGACCGCGAGGTTTCAAGCGAAGGACGGCGTCACGACGCGGCTCGAACTGGAGGCCGGCGTGTTTCCAGTGCAGGCCTGGTATGAGCAGAAGGCGGGCAAGGAGCTGATCAACTACGGCGCCAGTGTCAGCCACACGAGCGCACGGTTCTTTGTGTTGAAGGGTGCCGGCGAGTCGGCGTTGCAGTTACTGAACTCGAATCCTTACATCGTCTATCGCGATGATATCGACAAAGCGCTTGCACCGGAGCAACGTGTGCAATTGATCGCTGAATTAGAGCGAGGGATGCGGCTCGGTGCGATTGGTATCGGCAGCACTCCGCAGTACGCGCCCGGTACCAGTCACTGGGAGCAGCTGGAAGTGACCGGACTGGCCGCGAAGTTGCGGACCTGCGTGTTCACCCACATTCGTTACGGTAGCTTGGTCGAGCCGGGCAGCACGCTGGAGTCGATCCAAGAGAACATCGCCAACGCCGCGATCACAGGTGCGTGTGTGCACATCATGCATCTGAACAGCATGGGCATGTCTGCCTCGCCTGCATTGCTCAAACTGATTCACGGCGCGAGGGATCGCGGCCTGGATGTGAGCACCGAGACTTATCCCTGGGACGCATCCTCCGACAGCATCCGAAGCGTCATGTTCGATCCCGGTTGGGAGCAGCGCTGGGGTGTTGGCCCGGAAGACTTACAGTCGACCGCCAC
>NZ_JAEUPY010000661.1 GCF_016790065.1 Steroidobacter sp. | reverse complement strand
CGTGACGCTCGATGTCTTCCAACAGACCGACGGTGGCGATGTCTTCTAGCGAAGTGCCCGTCGCGAAGCGGCTCAAATTACCAGACTAAGGCGTGATCCAGTTTTGCTGACGCAAGGTGACCGTCGTGCCGTCGGCCACTTCGATGCCGCCGCGATTGCTGGCGATGTTGTAGCTACCAAAGCCGCCGGACTGGAAGAACTCTGGAGTCAGCGACAGCGTGTCGGCATCGCCCTGCTCACAGTTGGCGCTCTCCTCAGCGATACACACGCCAGTGGTCTGCACCGACAAGCTACCGCCATTCTCGAAGCCGTACGCACGCAGCTCGCCGTCGAGCGTCATGGTCGTAGCAGGATCGGTAACGTCCGCTGATTGCGTGTTGCTCAGAGAGATCGATCCGGCATCGCCGCTCACGAGTTTGCCGCCGCTGGTGAGCTGCGCGCCGCCCGATGCGTCGATGACGCTGCCCGACTCGAGCACCAGCGAATTTCGTTGCGCTTGCAGCTTCACACTGCCGCCGTCGATGGCGAGCGGCGCAGTGTCGACAGCGCCACCGTTGGCGTTCGCGGTGTCATTCACCCAGGTGCCGCTGGTGTCGAGCGTAGCTCCGCTCTTCACCACCAACCCATCGCCCAATGCAGCCGCGGTCAAGGTGGGACGCGCGGTGAGCGCAATCTCACCGCCATGACTCGTGATGGAACCGGCGACTTCAATCGCGCCGGCCGTTACATTCATCACACCGCCGGGCGACAACACCACATCGGCGTCCTGCGCCACTGTGACGTTGCCATTCGCACGCAGAGTGAGGTTGCCGACGCGATTGGTGCCGAACAGATCGCTGCCCAGTAACACCGTGCTACCGATGTCGCCGAGCGAGCCCGTCAGCGGGTCGAAGTCAGCGGCCAACTGTTGAGCCGTGCTGCCGGACAGGATCACATCGCCGATCGCATAGTCAGGCTGTTCACCGCCAGCAGCTGTTTTACCCAGAATGAGCGTGCCGCTCAAAGGCAACTCGTCATAGGGACGATACAGCGCGGAGGCATCGGTGAGATCGCTGCTCAACTGCCGCTGATAGCGTCCGACCACGGTCTCTGCTTTGATGCTGCCATCGAGCACGGCTCGATTCGACACCACCTGCAAGGTGCCGGCGTCCTTGCCTTCGACATAGCCTTGTTCGTAGTAGCCCTGCGTGCCGCCTGCAGTGAAGGTTCGCGTCAGGCCCCAGCGCTGGTCGTAGACTGTGTGCGTGCCGCTGCTGGTCACGCCGACGTATTCGCGACTCGGGTCGGCATCAGCGATGTCATAGATCCTGCCGTTGGCGCCGAGCACGTTGGAGGTATTGATGTAACCGCCGGTGTACGTGATCGAACCGCCGGACAGGTCGATGGTCGAGCCACGGTCGAGAATGACCTCGCCCTTGGACAACAGATTCACGGTGCCGCCGGTGAGGCTGCGCTCATGAACATTCTTCTGAATGCCGCCCACCCAGCCGGCCAGATCGCCGATGGGGCTGCCCACCCATTCCGTGCCATCTTCACGAGTGCCGCTGCGTCGAAGGTCGACATAGACCGTCTCGCCGCGCAAGGCGCTGTCTCGCTGCAACTCGCTGTCAGCCAGCTCGTCACCGCGCAACTCGACTTTGATTACATTGCTTTCGACGCTCTTGGTGATGTCCACGCCGGAAACATCGATCAGCGCGCCGTTCGCCACATAGATTCGGGAGTTGTCGGCGGCCGAGCTGACTTCGGTGGCCAACTCCTTCACCTTCGCCAACGTATTGTTGGTGATGACGTTGCAGTCGCTGCACGCAGCCAAGGTCACTTCGCCATGCGGGGCGACGATGCGTGCGTCCTTCTCTACGACGATCTTTTCGCCGATGGCGACCACTTGAGACGTGGGCTGAGCATTGCTATCCACCGTAGTGTCGTCGCTGGCGTCCAGCTGCACTTCGGTAGAGCTATTGCTGCCCAAGATCAGCGTGCCGCCGGTGGCGCCAGTGAGCGTGACATCTTCGCCGGTCGCGCTGTGGACCGATCCGCCATCGCGGGCGACCAAGCGAATCGAGCCGGCTTCGTTCACCGACGTGGTCGCGGTGAGACGCCCGAGCTGATTTACTGCCGCGCCGGCCAGCGTGATGTTGCCGCGTTCGGCGATGATCTGACCGACCAGCTGCGTGGGATCAGTGACGCCGGCATTGTTCTCACGCCCGTTGACCACGGTGCCGCCGGTGCCGACCTCGACCCATACGCCGCGCAGGTTTTTATCCGTGCTGCTGGCGAGATACACCGAATCGCCTGCCGCCAGCACAGTCTGGCCACCCGGCGTCTTGATGGAGCCGTAGTTGTAGACGTTCGGCGCGAACATGAACACCTGGCCGCCATCTTTGGTGGTGATGGTGGCGCCGTCGCCGACCACGATATCGCCGCTGCTGAGAACGTTACCGTTAGCATCCCGGAACAACTGAAACGCCGACTGGCCGGCTTGGCCAGCTGCAGTGAGGTCGGTGCTGCCATCGGCTTTCAACGCCAGGCTGGAAATATCCAGCGAACTCGCAATCAAGCCCGCAACGTTCACTACCGAGCCTTCACCGAACACCACACCGTTCTGGTTGATCAGATAGATACGGCCGTTGGCGGTGAGATTGCCCAGAATCTGCGAGGCGCCGTTCTGATAGATGCGGTTGAGCGCCACCGAATCGCTATTGGGCTGAACGAAATTGACGCTGCTGTCGCGGGAGATATTGAAGCTCTGCCAATGCAACACCGCATTGGCGGCGTTCTGATTGACGGTCATCGTGTTGCCGGTGACGTTGAGCCCGGACACACCGCTCAATGCATTGTTGATGACGCTATTGCTGTTGCCGCAGGACGCGCCCGAGACGCAGATCACCGGCAGTTCGGCCTGCGCCGACGAAACGAACAAACCCGCCGTGAAGGCGAGCGACACGCCAGGCAGCCAGCCCAAACGTCGCGCGCGCGTGCGTAGTGCCCGCCGCACCGCGTCGGTCAACAGCCCGCCGTTCAATCCCTGCGTCATCGACTCACTCATGCCCATCTCTAAACCTCAAAACGCGTAACGCAGCCGGAAATGAATGCGCGAATCGCCCTTCTGCACATCGTCCCAATCCCGCAGGGGATAGGCCCAGTCGAGCGCTGCCTCCATGCCGCCAAAGCCGACGAAACGTAGACCGGCGCCAGCACTCCACAGATTGAAACCTCGCGACACGGCGTTGCCGTCATCATCGATCTGCGAAAGCTGGGTGAGATGTGCAGCGTCGTAGAAGACAAAGCCGATCAACTGCTGTGCGTACTCGCCGAACCAGTGATGCATGGACGGCGAGCGAATCTCGACAGTGCCACCGACGCCGCGATCGCCCATCAGCGCCGACTCCACATAGCCGCGCACGCCATCCGCGCCACCACTGGCGAACTGCTCGTTGCTGATCAACGAATCGGGCGCCCACTGCGCCACAGCCTTGAGGTACAACGCCGAACCCGCCCAAAGCTTTTGTAGATGCGAAGCATCGCCCCGCAGATAGAAGAAGCTCGCATTGGCGTCGGCGCGTTTGTAACTGAACTCCGCTTGGTCGTTGACCAAGCCGCGCAAACCGATGTTGGCGTTGAGATTGAATCCAGTCGTGCTGGTGTCACGGCCGAGTACGCCGCTGTAACCGGCGGTCCAAGTCATGTAGCGAATCGGCGTGGTGTCGGTGGTGCCGTCGGCCAGCACGATGTCGTCTTCGAAGCTCTTGTAGTCGGCACCTAACGTGATGTTCTGCGAGTAGCCGCCCATGATGGGCAGCCGTGTGATGTAGCGCAGTCCATAGATATTGCCGGTACCCAGCACCGACAGATCGCCACCGGTGTTCACCACCGCGAAGTCGCTGTTGGTATCGACGGCGTAGACCGCGAGCATGTTGCCGTTGGACAGCGGCGCCAGATACGTGCCCGCCAGCACACGGGTTTCGTCCAGATCCTCGGGAGAGGTCTGGTATTGCAGCGACAGGCTGTGGAACTTCTGAAACAGATTGTCGTAGCTCAAGTTCACGCTGGCGCGCGTGTGGGTGGTGTTGGCGCTGTAGCGATCGTTGACTTCGACGCTGCCGTGAAACGGCAAGCTGTCCTGCACTTTGAGCTCGATGTCGACCGTGCCTGGAGAGCGACCGGCCTTCAACACCGGGGTGATGGAGCGATCACGCGACTGCTGGTTGATCTGGCCCAGCTGAGTCTGCAACTCCGGCAGGCTCATGACTGAGCCGGATTGGAGTGCCGTTAGCTCGCTGCGAATGGCACCGTTGGAAAAGTAACGCGCGCCGGTAACTCGCACTCGGTCCAACCGGCCTTCGGTGACCTTGAGGCGGACGATGCCCTCATCCACCGTCT
>NZ_JAEUPY010000657.1 GCF_016790065.1 Steroidobacter sp. | reverse complement strand
GCTTACATGTTGCGCGCCGAGAGTTTGCAAGCCGCCGAGCTGCAAAGGCTGGTAGAAGCGATGGATCGCCACGGCACCATCGATCTGCGCGAAACGGCTAACGACGTCAGCAGTCCGGCCGGGCAAGCCTTGCGTGGCGTGGTCACTCGCCTACGCGACACCATTTCGGCGCTGGCCAACGGCACTCAAATCGTGGCGACCGCTGCTCGAAAAAGTGCTGGCGATAGCGAAGATCTCGCCGATAGCACGCGAACTCAGACCTCAGCGCTGTCCGAAACCGGCAATGCCGTTCGTCAACTCGGCGACATCGTCAGCCGCAATGCTCAGCAGGCCCGCGAGGCCAGCCGACTGGTGGATTCCGCGGTAAACGTTGCGGCCAAAGGCGGCGATGTGGTGTCTCGAGTTGTTTCGACAATGGGCGAGATCAGCGGCTCATCACGCAAAATCGTGGACATCATCGGTGTCATCGATGAGATCGCCTTTCAAACCAACCTGCTCGCGTTGAATGCTGCTGTCGAAGCCGCCCGCGCGGGCGAGCATGGTCGCGGCTTCGCTGTGGTCGCAGCTGAGGTTCGTAGCCTTGCCCAGCGCAGCGCCACCGCCGCCAAAGAGATCAAGGCGCTCATCGAGAAGTCGGTGGACAACGTCGCCGCCGGCAGCACGCTGGTCGACGAGGCCGGTGCCACGATGACCGAACTGGTGGCCGGCGTGCGTGGCATCGCCGACATCATGGATAAGCTGCAGAGTTCGTTCGCGCATGAGGCCGGCGGCCTGCAGCAGGTTGACGAGTCATTGCGCAAGATGGACTCCGTCACCCAGCGCAACGACGAGCTGGTGCGTTCGATGGCGGCCACCGCCGGCGACCTCAGGGAACGCGGCGAAGAATTGAGCGCCGCCATCGGTGTATTCGACGTGGGTGGCGGCCAGGCCAGCCACGCTCATCCGGCCCGTCACGCCGAACAATCATTCGAGTCCAGGCAGTCCTGGGCGGCGTAAAAGCCAGGTAAATCCTGTCGGATAGGCCCGATTTGTGGGGCGATGTGTGCGCTACTTCGCAGCCCCTCGCCCGACCATGTTAGCCATCTCACAGAAACCGCACACCAATTACCGCTGTGCCGATTGAGGGAGTACCGTAAGGCCATCTCACATAACAACGTAGTTCTATGAGCGCTTCGCCAGATTTTTCGCCGCCTCGCCGCGCCCTGATCGTGGATGCCGATCAGGTCATGCGCGAGTCCGCGACGGCGTTGCTCAAGCAACAAGGCTTCGAAGTCGCGGCTGCGGCCGACGGCGTCGAAGCGCTCACCATGTTCGCCCGTGAATGGTTCCCAGTGGTCATCACCGACAGCGCCGTGCCGCCCGTCGATGACATCGCTTTCGTCGCTCGTTTGCGCATTCTGTCGCTGGCCCCGGTGTACATCATCCAGGTCACCGAGAGCTCGGACGTTCGCGATCACGAGCAGGGCTATTGCATGGGCGTGGATCAGTATCTGCTTCGCCAGAACGCGCTCACCGAGATGGTCGGCCGCGTGCAAGCCGGTGTAACTGCGATCCGTCGCCGTCAGTCGTCACGCACGGGTCGCGCTCATGAGCCTGCAACCGTGGATTTGGAGAATGGCGCGCATACGGCGCGACATCTGGTGGGTCGCTTACGTGCGGAGATCGTCCAGACCGGTCGCTCGCGAAAGAACTTGCAACTGCTGAGCATCGGCCTCGACGGCGATCCGGCAGCGTTTCATCAGCATCATGCGTCCGGATCGGTTTCCGACACGTTGCTCAGCGCCGCGCACGACGCCATGCGCCCCAAGCTCGACTGGGTCGTCCGCTTGCCAGCGCCTGCGAATACCTGTCGGTTGGTGGTAGTGATGCCCGAGAGCGGCCCGAATGAAGTGAGCGCGATGGAGCAGACCATTCGTAATGCGTTCGTGCACTGGGGCTTGAGTACGACCGCCCGTGGCATTCGACTGTCCACCGGCATCGCTTCTTTCGCTGGCGAAGAAAATTCGCCCGCCGCATTGGAATTGCTCGGTCAGGCAGAACGCAGCCGTCGCGGCAGCGATGCTCCGGCGCGAGCCAGCGCAGCTCGACCGGCTGCCGAGTCCAAGCCGCTGCCGGCTCAAGACGCGGCGTAATCCCGCTCTACTCGGCGCTGCTTTCGGTCAGCGCCTAAGTTCCACAAAACGTTTTGTACTTCTGCTCCGACGGCGGCGGCAGCTGCGTGTACTCGACCAACTCCGGCCGACGTTCGTAGGGTCGCTGTATGACGTCAAGCAACTCACGGAACGGTTGCAAATCGCCAGCCGAAGCCGCTTGCAACGCGGCTTCGACACGATGATTACGAGGAATGACCTCGGGATTGGCGAGACGCAACGTTTCGGCGCGCTCGGTTTCACTCTGTGAATCTCGCGACAAGCGCAGCCGCCAGTTTTGGAGCCACGCATCGATCTCGGCGGGCTCGCTGAACAACGCTCGCAGCGACGTGTCGTCGCTGACGGCGCGGGTCATGGCGCTGAACGTCAGAGTGAAATCGGCTCCCGCCTTTTGCATCGCTGCCAGCAGCTGGGAGATCAGCTCGGCGTCGCCCTCTTCCTCAGATGCCAGTCCGAGCTTGCGGCGAATGTGTGCGAGGAAACGCATTTCGAAACGTTCGATGAAACCTTCCAACACTTCGGTGGCCAGCGCGACTGCTTTGTTGCCATCGGCATCGATCAGCGGCAGCAACGTTTCGGCGAAGCGCGCCAGATTCCACTGCGCGATGCCGGGTTGATTGGTATAGGAATAGCGCCCGCCCTGATCGATGGAACTGAATACCGTCTGCGGATCGTATTTGTCCATGAACGCACACGGACCATAGTCGATGGTCTCGCCCGATAGCGCCATGTTGTCGGTGTTCATCACGCCGTGAATGAAGCCGACGCGCATCCAGTCCGCAATCAAGTTCGCTTGGCGCTCGGTGACCGCTGCCAGTACCGCGAGTGCAGGCACTTCTGCTTGGCGTGCCTCGGGATAGTGACGCTCGATCACGTAATCCAACAATGTTTGCAGCCCTTCTACATCGCCTCGCGCTGCGAAGAACTGAAACGTTCCCACTCGGATGTGGCTCGTAGCGATACGCGTCAGCACGGCGCCCGGCAATATTTCCTGACGATAGACCTGCTCGCCTGTCGTCACGACCGCCAGCGAACGCGTGGTCGGAATACCCAGCGCATGCATGGCTTCGCTGATCAAGTACTCGCGAAGCATCGGGCCGATCGCTGCGCGCCCATCTCCACCTCGGGAGAACGGCGTGCGGCCTGAGCCTTTCAATTGAACGTCGCGTAACACTCCATCGCGGCCGCGTAGCTCGCCGAGCAAGATGG
>NZ_JAEUPY010000649.1 GCF_016790065.1 Steroidobacter sp. | reverse complement strand
CGCGTACTGTTGTGAGTCGCGCAGCTCCAGCGTCGCTGCCATCCAAGGCTCTGCGATGGTGGTGCCGACCTTGCTCGCGTGAGCTGAGTTGGAAACCGCGACGACGCGGCCCGACGTGTCGAACAGCACGATGTCGTGATAGACGGTGTAAAGACTGTTGATGTGGCGAAGGATCGCGCCAGCATCGGCAGTCGCGTTGCTGTCAGCCAGATAGCGACTCAGCTCGCCGTTGAGAGCCCACCAGCGGCAATCGTTGGCGCGCTCGTACAAGTTACGATCCAACACGTCGACGGCCAGCGACGCCAGCAGTTGCGCATCCTCCAGAATGGCCGACACGACTGTCTCTTGCAGCTCGCTGATGGAGCGCTCGAAGGTTTCCTGAGTCCGGCGGCCGCAACTGCCGATCTCACGCAGCAACACCTTGGTGAAGTCGCTGCCAGTGTCGGTGCTGGTCGTCAGGCGCACGTTGCCGTTCCACACGGTGCGATTGAGCTCTCGCTGGATGCCGTCCGCCTGCGCGGGGATCTTGCGTAGGGCGGGGGAGAAAATGGTCTGGCTTTCGCGCAGCGCTGCCAGCAGCTCGCGCGGAATAGCTTTGGTGCTTTCGCCGGTTTGACTCTCGAACGCATGCTCAATGGGCAACATGGCGTGGCCGTACCAGCCTGGGCCCATGTAACCCTGGTAGCCCTGCGTGCGGCAAGTTACTGCCAGATATTCACGGCCCGCAAAGCGAACCACACGGCCGCCCGCATCAAGCACCACGGGCACTGGCGCACCGATCGGGATTTGCCAGGCATCGCTGCTGGCGATCACGGTGCCGCGCTCGTCCAGAAAACAAAATACGGTCCAGTCTTGCTCGGCGCGCAGCTTGTCGAAGATGCCGGCGACTTCGTCTTCGAAACGGAAGCACAGACACAACACGCCTTCGGTGCGGGCACCGTCACCGACACGGAATGAATAGACCAAGCTGCGTTCGGAGTTGGGTAGCAGATCGATGCGGCCGAAACTTTCCACATAACCCTGCCGGGTCGTGAGTGTTTGTTTCAGCAGTTCGTGTGAGGTGCGAGCGACCTCGTATTGATCATCGAGCCGAACCAGCACGTCGCCATCGGGACTGAGTAGCACGACATCGTGATACACCGAATACTTGCCGACGTATTCGCGGAAGCGACTGCGTAGACGCGCGTCGAGTTTACTCACTTGCGCGTCGTCGGCGCGGCGTTGACGCAAGTAATCGCGGATGTCGTCGTCGATGGCAAGAAAGCCGATGTCGGCCGTGCGCTCAAATAGATTGCGCACGATCACGTCGATGGCGATCTGGCCCTTGGCCTGTAGCGCCAGCATCGCTTTTTTATAGGTTTCTTCGCTGAGGCTGCCGACCAGATCGTTGGCCAGCGCTTCGAACGCTTGGCGGGTGCCGCTCATGTCGGCGCCATCGCCTCGCAGATGAGATAGCAACGACAACGTGTCCCACGAGCCTTGCAAATTGGCCAGGCGTGCGCGGTAGTCCTCAACCGAGGACATATGCCGTACTGCCGCCGCCTTGACCATGTCACCGTCCTTGTTTGTCTGAGCTTTGTCCTTGGCTATAACGGCCCGCGACGCAACAAGCTTGAAAAGTAAAATGCGCGCTGGTTCGCGATTTCTCGCGTCCAATACGGTGCAAGCTCAGCGGTACGTTATCAATTGCCTGAGTTCTGCACGATCCAGGTGCGGCAGTCCGTTGAACATGGACAGCGACACTTTGTCGGCGCTGTAAATCAGTCGGGTGATGGACGCGTTGTGAACTGCCCAATTCAATTCGATGCCGGTGTGATTGGCCAACCCCATGACATGGGCGACCACAGTGCCGATGACGCCGCCGGAAGTGCTGATCAGTAACGTCTTCGAACGGCCTTCGTTACGCATGATGCCTTCGAGGGCCGCGACGATGCGGCCGTGGAAGCCACGCCACGGAATCATATCTTCGGCTTCGATCTGAGCTTCGACCCAAGCGCGCGCGGCACGCTCCAGAAAGAATTGAAACTTGCGCCGGTCGGTGTGCAGTCCGGGCCAGCCAGCTTCGGCGAGTTGCTCGGGCGTGAGTGACTTGGCAAACGTATGCAGAATCCGATCGCTGTCGTACTCGTTGAAAGCCGGCTCGATGGCGATGGGCGGCGCTGCGTTGGTTAGCGCGCCGGCGATGATTTCCGCAGTCTCAGTCTGTCTGCGTAGCGAGCCGGAATAGATGCGGTCGATACGTTCGCCCAGTGCGGCGAAGTAATTGCCGAGGTGGCGTGCTTGTTCACGCCCGGTGGGGGAGAGCTGATCGTAGTTGTCAGTGCCGAACGAGGCCTGACCGTGGCGAATCAGATATATCGTGCTCATGCCGGCAGTGTAGCCGGCACTGGCTCGCGGTCGTAGCTCGCAGCGCGGCTTTAGCGGGACGCCGTGCGCTTTTCGGGCTTGGGCTCGATCGGGCCCAGATCGGTGATTTCGACTGCCCAGGAGCGCTCGGCCACCTGGCGGATTTCTACGCTGGCAACTTCATCCGGCGGGCTGAACAGAGCGGCCGAACCCCACAGGACTCCACCGACCAGCGCGAACGCGCCAGCAATACCGATAATTTGTTGAGACTTGATGGCCATGACTGACTCTCCCTTTTTTGCATCTCACTAGACGCGTTGGGCGTGTCATCTCCGGACCCGCTCGTACAGCTAATCGACGGGCGCAACGATAGCTTATGGTCGATTCGGCACCGTGCGCTGGGTCACACGGCCTCGGTAAATGCAGCGCAAAAATATCGGAAACGAGCGCTAGTTCTCAGCTGGTCTATCAGAACAGCTCAATGTCGCCACTGGTGCCGACACGAATGGTCTGGGTGCTCTGATGGATATGGTCGCGGGCCTCATCGGCGGACGCGCCCTCTACCATCATCTGGAACAGCTGCTTCTCTTCCTCGGTTCGATACAACCGCTTGAGCGTGGTAAACAAATGGCGCCACTGCTCGCGCTGGGTGGCCTGCTCGCGGTCACAGACGAAGGTGGCCAGCGTGGACAGGCTGTAACGCACGTGGCCGAGCCGCTGCGACAGTTTGTCGTAGAACTGGAAAGCCACGACCGCGTCATTCATTTGGCGCTCGATGGTTTCCATCTGTTTTTTCAGATCGATGTCACCGAGCACCGCGCGCTGTTCCGGCGTGAACACGGCGGCCTTGCTCTTCAAGGAACGGGCCGTTTCGGCCAGGCCGGAAAACACTCGGACCAGCGAGTCGACGGCCAGATCCGATTCACAGGTTGCCGACTCGATCTGGGCCTCGCACAGCTCGAGCATTTGCGCGATCTGCTGTTCGGGCGTCCAATCCGCGAGCGGCGCTGCTTCGGCGTTGGCGATTTCTAGGGAGGTGGACAACATGGACGGGTTCACGGCGACTTGGGATGCGTGGGGTTAGAGCACCCGGGCGATGGTCGCGAGCAATTGATCGGGATTGAACGGTTTGACGATCCAACCAGTGGCGCCGGCTTGCTTGCCGCGCATCTTGGTTTCCTGGCCGGACTCAGTGGTCAGTACCAGCATGGGCGTGAACTTGTACGTGTCCAGGCCGCGCAATTCTTTGACCAGCGTGATGCCGTCCATGCGGGGCATGTTGACATCGGTCAGCACGAGATCGACGCCGCGAGTCTTGGCGAGGTCCAGCGCTTCCACCCCGTCGGCAGCCTGTATGACCTGGTAGCCGGCACCTTCCAAGGTGTAGCGAACCATCTGCCGCATGGACGCGGAATCGTCCACGGCAAGAATCGACTTCGAGGCTCCAGACATTACACGCGCTCCAATTTCACTTAAATCCGCCGGTCGCGGCCCGCAGTCAGGGCGGCGACTTCATTGTTTGACGATTTAACGGCGCGGGTTGCTGGGAGTTGAGTAGGGGCTTCCCGGAATGAGCTGCCGGTCGCACTCCGCTGTGAGGCTACTGAGCCATCAATAGAGATGTGATGGCGGGCAGGGGCGTGCTGTGCTTCTTCCGGTTCAGCGGTATGTCATAGGTCACAGTGGCGCCGTAGCGTTCTGGTGCGTGCGGGTCGTGGCGACGCTTGTCGAACACCAGCAAGCGCGTGCCGAGCTGGAAGCTCTCCTTTAGATCGTGGGTGATCATGAAAATGGTCATGCGATTTGCCTGCCACAGTCGCAGGATGATTTCGTGCATGTCGGCGGTGATGCCCGGATCGAGTGCACCGAACGGCTCGTCGAGCAGCAGGATCTTGGGCTCACGTATTACCGACTGCGCGATCGACAGGCGCTGTTGCATGCCGCCCGAGAGCTGCGCGGGATATTTGTCGCGCGCCGTGTGCAGACCAATTGCTTCCAGCAGGCTCTCGGCTTTCTCCAGCGCTGCGCGGCGTTTGACGCCGAACAGCTTGCCCAGCCAGCGCGAGCCGGAGAACTCCAGGCCGAGCATCAGATTGTCGAGCACGCTCAAGTGCGGGAACAGCGAGTACCGCTGAAATACGATGCCGCGATCTGGCCCGGGCTCGGCGGGCACCGGCTGACCGTCGATCAGCAACTGACCGCGCGTGGGCTGCTCGACTCCAAGCAGCATGCGCAAGAACGTGGTCTTGCCGCAGCCCGAAGCACCGATGATGGTGACGAACTCGCGATCGGCGATGTGCAGGTTCAAATTCTCCAGCACCACCTGATCGCCGTATTCCTTCCACAAATGTTTGACGGTGACCGATGCCATGCTCAGCGCGTCTCAGCCCAGGGGAATAGGCGCGCTCGCAGAGTTCGCAGTCCCCAGTCCATGGTGTAGGCGAGCAGCGTGATCCAGACGACATACGGCAAGATCACATCCATGGCGAGATAACGACGCACGAGAAAGATGCGGTAGCCGAGGCCTTCGGTGGAGGCGATGGCTTCTGCTGCGATTAGAAATAACCAAGCCGAGCCCAAGGTCAGGCGTAGCGCATCGATCAAGCGCGGCCACAGTTGCGGCAGGATGACTCGTGTCGACAGCAACCAGCTCGATGCACCGAGCGTTTGTGCTTTGATGAGCTGCTCTTTCGGCAGCTCGCCAGCGCGCAACGACACATCGCGCACGATACAAGGCGCGACGCCAAACACGATGAGCGCGATCTTCGCGACTTCGCCCAAGCCGAGCATGATGAACAGGATGGGCAAGATGGCCAGCGGCGGAATCATCGCTAACGCGGCCACGAAGGGGCCGAGCAGCGAGCGCACTACTGGAAGTGCGCCGATGGCGAGCCCGCCCACGATGCCGATGAATGCGCTGATGGTCAGCGCGATCAGCAGGCGTTTGAGGCTGGCGCCCGTGTCCAGCCACCACAGCACTTCGCCACTGCGTCGGTCTTCTTCCACGGCGTAGCTCTGCAGTGTGTCGACGAACGCGCTGGGTGCCGGTAGTAGCTTGTCGTCGGGGTTGTCTGCGAGTCGGGCCGCCGAGCCGAACAGATAGGCTGCGATCAGAATCAAGAACGGCAGCGCGCCGAGAGCCAGCGCGCTACCCCGAGTTGGATATAGATTGACTAGCCTTGGCATGCCTTCAAAGCGCGCCGTCTGCCGCCAGTTTCAGGTAGCTGGCATCGAGGCGCATTTTCACACTCTTGGCATTGCCTAAAGTCTTGCCGCCGGGAAACTTGATCCCCACCGCGTCCACGCTCTTGGCGCCTTCGCCGAGCAGACCATGCTCGAACGAAAACTTGCGCACTTGATCCATGGTCTTGATCACCGTCGGGCTGGTGGCGAACGCGTGCGCTTCTGCCGGCGTCCAGAACATCTTGGTGGTGGCCAGCTGACTGTTGAAGCCAGCCAGATCGGTGCCCGAGGCCTTGGCCATGTGCTCGAGCGCTTTGGGATCCTTGGCGGCCATCAGCTTCAATGTTTCGAACCAGGCGCCCACCAACGCCTTGGCGAGCTTGGGGTTGTCCTTCAAGGTGGCGGTGTTGATCACCATCATGTCGATGATCTCGCCCGGAATCTTGCTGGAGTCGAACACCAGCTGCGCATCCTTCGCTGCGAGGATCTCGCTGAGTTGCGGCTTCCACGTCACGGTGGCTTTGGTATCGGCGGCTGCGTAGGCGCCGACGATGTCCGCATCGGACGTGTTCACGACTTTAATGTCGCGCTCTTGTAGGCCCACGGTTTCCAATGCGCGGGCCAGCAGATAGTGCGACACGGACAGTTCCACCAGATTCACCGGCAGGCCTTTGATGCTGGCGAGCGTCTTACCTTTGCCTTTCAGCACGACGCCGTCGTTGCCGTTGGAGAAGTCGCCGACGATCAGTGCGGTCGAGTCGACGCCGCCTGCAGCGGGAATGGTCAGCATGTCCATGTTGGTCATGACACAACCGTCGAAGCCGCCGGCGGTGTACTGATTGATGGACTCGACGTAGTCGTTGATCTGGGTGAGCTGAATACTGATGCCGTACTTGTCGGCCCACTCTTTCAGAATGCCGCTGTCGGCAGCGTAGTCCCAGGGCATCCAGCCCACATAAATGCTCCAGGCAATCTTGAAGGATTTTTTCTCGGCGGCGTGGGCGGCGGGCGTCAGTGCCAGCAATACAAATGTCAGGGCCGCGATCCGGAGCAATCTATTCATTCGGCGTCTCCTCTCATTGTGACAGGCCACTCGAATCGA
This sequence comes from Steroidobacter sp., assembly GCF_016790065.1. GTDB lineage: Bacteria > Pseudomonadota > Gammaproteobacteria > Steroidobacterales > Steroidobacteraceae > Steroidobacter. Next base: position 3,776 of record NZ_JAEUPY010000649.1, on the reverse strand, counting down.
GCGCCGGAAGACAGCCCCGGTCGGAATGCATGGCTAGGGGGCTCGCCTCTACAGCGCGCAAACCTCCCGGGCTTTTATCCCGCCGTGTATCCAGCTTGGATCACTGGACTGCCTCTCTCGGACCAGCATCGCGAACGATCGGAACCCTAGAGGCAAATTGCCAGCAATGAGTTTGCAAGGGACGTGCCGATGGTCAGTCGCTGCAGTTGTCGCCGTGGCAGGCGGCTGCGGCTTCGAGCGGTGCATTCGAATAGCGCGCTGATTTGTCTCGCTCGCACTCAAGCGGTGCGTTTGCATCGCTCGACGCTCATCCAGAAAAGCCGTTGTTGCGTAAAGGTGCTGCTCATCGAGGGCGTTGAGCGCATTGGTACATTCCTTGCTCTGGTCGATCCAAGTCAGCGTGGACTCGTCGTGGGTGAAAGGATGGCCGAAGGCGCGCCGTATTGGATGTTGTGGGAAGAACTCGTCGTCGGCGGCGCCCATTGGTCGGGGCTGCTGCGGCGGGGAACGACGTTGCGTCTCACCGACGTGGCCGGTGGCGGCAATGCTTCGGTGCTGTTCTATAACTACGACGATCGGCTCGAGCGTTACAACATGGCCGACACGCTCAAGGCGCAACACACGGCCTATCTCACTCGCAGCTGCGTCTGCTATTCCGACATGGGGCGCGTGATGTGCTCCATCACCGACGACACCTGCGGTTGGCACGACACGCTGTGCGGTGTCAGCAACGCTGCTACAACCCACTCGAAGTACGGCGAGGCGCGTTATCAAGAGCGTCGTAACGAGTATCACCGCAATGCCTACGACGGCTTTTTAAACGAGCTGGGCAAGTACGGCCTGGGTAAGCGTGACCTGACCGCCAACATCAACTTCTTCAGCAAGGTCACGGCCGATGACGACGGTAACCTGCAGTTCCAAGCCGGCCACTCGGCGGCCGGTAGCTATGTCGATCTGCGGTTTGAGATGAACACTTTGGTGGTGCTGGCCGCTTGTCAGCATCCACTCGACCCCGCGACCAGCTACCAACCCAAGGATGTGCGGCTGACGACCTGGCATTCGCGCCCGGCGCCACGCAACGATCCTTGTCGCACGCGCTGCCCGGAGAACGAGCGCGGCTTTCGTAATACTGAAGTGTGGTGCCGCTGATGCCGCTCAAAGACAGTTCTTTGCAGGCAGCTCAGGCGGTGCACCGGCACGTCATCCCGGCCGGCGAGCCGTGGATGGGCAGCATCAAGCAGGGCCAGCACTTTCGTATCGTCGATCTGGAAGGCAACCAGGCCGTCGACACGTTGTTCTACAGCAGCGCTTCGCTCGACGAGCGCTACAGCGCGCAGGACACGATTCGCGCCCAGGGCAACATTTATCTCAGCGCCGGCACGCAGTTGTTATCCAACGAAGGCAACACGATGTTGACCATCGTCGCCGACACCTGCGGCCGTCACGACACGCTGGGTGGCGCTTGCTCGGCGGAGAGCAACACCGTGCGCTATGCCATCGAAAAGCGGCACATGCATAGCTGTCGCGACAACTTCTTGCTGGCCTTGGCGCACTGGGGCGCGAAATATCATCGCGACATCGGCAAGCGGGATCTGGCCAGCAACATCAATTTCTTTATGAACGTGCCGGTGACGCCGCAAGGCAAGCTCACGTTCGCCGACGGTATTTCCGCCGCCGGCCGCTATGTCGAGATGCGGGCCGAGATGGATGTCACGGTGCTGATCTCCAATTGCCCCCAGTTGAACAACCCTTGCAATGGCTATAACCCGACGCCGGTGGAAGTGCTGGTGTGGGACTGACGGCAGGCGAGTATTGAATCGCCACTTGCGGGACGACCCGTAAGTTTCATGACAACGCCGGGACGACCCGGCCTCGGGCTACGGCGTTATCATGTTCAATAAGGTGTTGATCGCCAATCGTGGCGCGATTGCCTGTCGGATCGTGCGCACTCTGAAGCGGCTGGGCATTGGCTCGGTGGCTGTGTACTCAGACGCCGATCGCCATGCCATGCATGTGGCCATGGCGGATCAAGCCATTCATATCGGTGCGGCGCCCGCGGCCGAAAGTTATCTTCAGCAAGATCGCATCATCGCCGCCGCTCGCGAGTCGGGTGCGCAGGCCATTCATCCCGGCTACGGATTCTTGAGCGAGAACGCTGCGTTTGCGGAGAAGTGCGCAGCGGCTGGCATCGTGTTCATCGGCCCCACGCCGCAACAGATGCGAAGCTTCGGTCTCAAACATACAGCGCGTGAACTCGCTCAGTCGCAGGATGTTCCGCTGCTGCCTGGCAGTGGGTTGCTTGAAGATGCCGCGCACGCCGTGCGAGCGGCTGAAGAAGTTGGCTATCCCGTGATGTTGAAGAGCACCGCCGGTGGTGGCGGCATCGGCATGCAGCTTTGCCGGAACGCTGCTGAGTTGTCTGCCGCGTTCGCCAGCGTCGTGCGGCTGGCGGCCAGCAATTTCAGTCAAGGCGGCGTGTTCATCGAAAGGTTCGTCGAGCAAGCCAGGCACATCGAGGTTCAGATCTTTGGCGATGGCCGCGGCAATGTGGTGGCGCTGGGTGAAAGAGATTGCTCGGTGCAGCGGCGCAATCAGAAGGTCATCGAGGAGACGCCTGCGCCACGACTCGATGCGCGGACTCGGCAGGCGTTGTTTGCTTGTGCCGAGCGGTTGGGACGCAGTGTCGGCTATCAATCGGCTGGCACGGTTGAGTTCGTTTATGACGATGTTGGCGGCGAGTTTTACTTTCTGGAAGTGAATACGCGGCTGCAGGTCGAGCACGGCGTGACCGAGCAGGTCACTGGCATCGATTTGGTTGAATGGATGTTGCGGGTGGCTGCAGATGAAGCGCCGGACTTGCTGGGCTACGTAGCGCAACCGCAGGGGCATTCGATTCAGGTGCGTGTGTATGCCGAAGACCCGGCTCATCAGTTTCGGCCGTCGAGTGGGTTGCTGTCACATGTGCAGTGGCCCAGTGGTGTACGGGTCGATCACTGGGTTGAGACCGGCGCCGAAGTGCCGGCTCATTACGATCCGATGTTGGCGAAGATTATCGCTCATGGTGATTCTCGCGAGGATGCGCTCGCGAAGTTGCAGGATGCGTTGGCGGGGACGCAGCTGTACGGCATTGAAACCAACTTGGCCTATCTCCGCCGTGTTGTGGCCGACGACACGTTTACTTCTGGGCGACAGACGACACGCTTTCTCGCTGGCTTGGAATATCGGCCGGCTACGGTGGAAGCCGTGCAGCCTGGTACACATAGCTGTATCCAGGACTTTCCGGGGCGCGTTGGGTATTGGGATATCGGGGTGCCGCCGTCGGGACCGATGGATGATTTGGCCTTTCGACTTGCTAATGAGCTGGTTGGGAATTCGCATGCGGCTGCGGGTTTGGAGCTGACGGTCAGCGGGCCCACGTTGAAGTTCAATGCGCCGGCTGTGATTGCGCTGTGTGGGGCGCAGATGAAGGCTGAGCTGGATGGTGTCGCGGTGCCTTATTGGACTGCGCTCAAAGTGTCTGCTGGTAGTGTTTTGAAGATGAGTGCGATACAGGGCGCTGGTCAGCGCACTTACCTCGCTGTGCGAGGTGGGTTCGATGTGCCGCTCTACATGGGAAGTCGAGCGACGTTCACGCTTGGCCAGTTTGGTGGACATGCGGGGCGTGCATTGCGTGCGGGCGACACGCTGCGCCTTCAGCAGTCTGTCGATGTGGCGGTCGTTGGGCCGCCGTTGGCTGCGGCACGCGTGCCGAGCTATTCGAATACTTGGGATATCGA
>NZ_JAEUPY010000612.1 GCF_016790065.1 Steroidobacter sp. | reverse complement strand
ATACAAAGGAGGGGCATCGATGCTCGCCACACGCGTTGAACACGCGGCAAGCGGTTCGAGCTCGTACGCGATGGCTCGTAAGAACACTGAATGCGTCAGGCCGCGACTTCGACCTTGGCGCGAACAGCAACGGCCAGTTATCGTTGTATCGCCTCGATCACGGCGCCGGTCCCCTAGATGGTGAGAGCGCACTCGGGTGATCGCAAGCGACGCACTGATGACACTTCATACTCAGCATCATATGTGGAGAACGCCTCGTCCGGGGCTCGCGTCATGGCGAGATGCTTCGCTTCCTCGACGGAGATCGCGTCGATCTCAAGAGTTTGCCGTGCATAGCCAATCCGAGTCACTTCAACGTAATACTTCATGCTTGGCCTCCACGAGACATCCCGTGAGCGACGAGCCGATAAAAATGTATCCAGAGAAGAACTAACCTGAGTTGAACCAGATAGTCCTTGGACTGCCCGCCGAAGGCGCGAGCGGAGTTCGGGTGGTAGTACACGTGAGACATGGGTGATCTCCAGGCAAAGTGGGGATACACCCAGCCCCGCCGGGGCACGGAGATACCCCGCAAGGTTGAGAGACCGTCGCTCGAAGGAAGCGGCAGCCAGGTACTGCACCGGCTATCGAAACAGGGGTGATCTTCGTGTGAGCGTGGGAAACACCGAGGCCCGTGCGGGACTTCGAGGATCCGCGAGACTGAGGCGCTTGCCGGTGCACGAAGGCATCGGCAGGCAGGTGCGATGGGCACCCGTGGCGCCTCGTCGCCGCAAGCGCAGATCCCGCTTGGGGAGAGACCTCAGAGGGGCCGTGTTCAATCAGGGCCGAGCAATGAACGGTGCGGGCCCACTCGGTCACGACAGTGGTGACTTGAGTCTGACACCGAGTCTACCGGGATCTGATCGGGCTTCACAGCACCTCTCGACGATTCGCGCCCACGCACGCGTGCCCGATTTCATCGCCATCGTGCCGCGCATTGAACGACGCGCATGAATGCACCGGCTGCAAGCTGCTGGTGCGAGCAAAGGGCTCGACGTTGCACATCGAGTGATGGCCATCACACTGAAGTGACACCACCGCTCGCACCTCTGCCGCGCTCGGCACGAGCATCGTCCGATGCGATCGGGGGCCAATGTTGCGTGACTGTCTGAAGGAGCTTCGATGCACTCACTCTTTCGTTCTTGGTCGCGCCTGACCAGCGCTCTACGTCGTCGGTGGCAAGCCTCGGCGCTACGCGCTCGATGTTCGGAATGGGATGTCGAGTTCGCCGTGCATGTCCATACAATGACACTGTCCTATCCGCCGGTGGCCGGCCGGCGCACCCTGTACGCGAATGTGAGGATCGGTCATCGCGACCTGTGGATTCAGCGTTGGCATACGGCGGCCTGCGGCCAGCAGGCAATCGTGGCGTTCTCGAGAGATCGGCTCATGTGCTGGACCTGGGGCATTCGCCGTCATTGAGGACGCCGGGGATTGTTGAGACAGTGCCTGTCTTCTTCGCCTCACTCCCGGTCGATACGCTCCATTAGAAACATCGCGCCGACCGTGGGCGACGCTCGCCCACCGCACGCTCGTCCCGGTCTCGCCGATCGGCAGCGCTCCCGACACTGACCCCGCAGCGTCCGTCGACAGCACGGTGACTCACCACGCTCCTGCCGCCAAGCCCGATGGATGCCACGGGCGCCACGCCAGCCTCCAAGGCCCCCGTGTCAGGCCCTGCCGAGCTGATTCAACTGCTTAACTTCCCCTGCAACCACCCAGCCGCGCTGGCTGACCATCGTCACCTACAGCGCCCGTCACGCCGAGCTGGCGACCGCAACCTTCGCCGCCTCACCTGACGCGTGAACCATCATCGCGCCCGCCGTCGGCGCGGATGTTTCCTAAGACTTTGATCTGACACCGCGACGTTCTCCCAACGCCGCGGCGTCGTGACGTGTGCTCGAGCGAGCCCAGGCGGCCCGTATCGAGCAGGAGTCTAACCCTCACTACGGAGATGTGATTCCCAATGGCCAACAAAACAGTGCAAGCTCCTGCTTCAATCCCTGTGGTGGACATCGTTCATCAGGGCGAGAAGTTGGTGCTGCCGCAGGACATGTCGTTGGACAACGCGATCGCGCTGCTCGAACGACGCAAGGAATACGACAACAAGCGCATTCACATGGTTGAGACATTCGACGTGTTCCCGCTCGATGGGGCCTGCGCCCTGGATACGGTGCTTCAGCGTCGATTCGGCTGGGCGCCAGCGACCACCACGCCGGGATTCTTCCGGGATCATCCGCCGCAACTGACCACGGTGCACATCGGGCCGGACCAGGTGCGCCAGGTGCCCTGGGGCAGCTTTCTGCTGCCCACCGTCGAGGGTCGACTGCAAACCGAGATGGCGCAGAAGGATGGACGCATGGTGTTCGCGCTCACCGCCGACATCCTTCGGCGCGATGAACGCACCGTCCAGGCGCTCTTCGATGAGGTTCGCGAGGAAGTCAAACGCAGCAGCATCTATCGCGGCAAGACGTTGCGGCTTCGGCTCTTCGATGAAGATGGCGACAAGCTCGCGATGCCGGACCCGCAGTTCGTTCGCAACGAAGTCGATCTCACCGACTTGGTGTACCCGGAATCGGTGCGTCAAGCGATCCACACGAATCTCTTCGTACCGATCATGCGGGCTCACGATTGCATCGCGAACGGCATCCCCCTCAAGCGCGGCGTCCTGTTGGCGGGACCGTACGGCACCGGCAAGACGTTGGCGGCAGCCGCCGCCGCGCGGCTGGCCGAGCAGTCCGGACTCACCTGTCTGTATGTGGCTCGTGCCCAGGAGTTGGCCGAAGCGTTGATATTCGCCAAGCAGTATCAGTCGCCCGCCTGCGTGGTTTTTTGCGAAGACATCGATCGCACCACCAGCGGTCCTCGGACGACGGAAATGGATGACATCTTGAACACCATCGATGGATTGGATGCCAAAAACGCCAATATCATCCTGGTGCTCACCACCAATGCCATCCAAACCATTAATAAGGCCATGCTCCGGCCAGGTCGTCTCGATGCGGTGATCGAGGTGATCCCGCCCGACGCCAAAGCGGTGGAACAGCTGCTGCGGCACTACGGCGCAGCGACCATCTCCACGCAGGCCGACCTGTCCCCCGTGGGTCATGCATTGAGCGGCAAGAACGCTGCAGAGATCGCCGAGGTGGTCCGGCGCGCGAAGCTGTCCCAACTGGCGATGCAGGCCCCCGGCACGATGGTCACGGAACTGTCCGTCCCAGCGCTGCTGGAAGCGGCCGACAGCGTGAATGCCCAAAGCCGGCTGGTGCACGGACCGCAGCCGAGCGAAGCGGACGACAGTCATGGGCTCGAAGGCGCACTGATGAGCGCGCTCAAGCGAGCGCTGCATGACGATCTGCAATTGTTAGAAGACATGTCCTCCCGAGTCCGTCGGATCGAGCGCATCGCGGCTTGAGTCCCCTGCGCTGATATGTCTCGCGCGCTACCCCTGCGGTAGCGCGCGAGCGTCCTCTGGGCACCGTCACCGCGAGCTCAGCTTTCGCGCAGCACCGTGCCCGTCTTCGACATCGCCCCTTCCCGCGTGGCGCAAACCGTCCCCTGCGATGCCGGTACCGACTGAATCGGTGCGGGTTCGCTTGTGACATTCGTTTCTATTTAGGAGAGTTCATGAACCTCGCAAGCGACGATCGTGTGACTCAACGCTTCTACGATGCTCTGTTCGAGAGTGCCTCGGTCAGCGTGAAGCTCGGCGCCGAGATTCCGCAGATGCTGGTTGTTCTACATGCCTCGGGCAAGATTCGCACCCTCCTGCCCGAGACCATGCCCGACGATCTGTGCGTCTCGCTATCAATGCAGATCGCGACTCACCCACAGGTGCGCGCAGTCGCCTATGTTTCGGAGTCCTGGGTCGCGCTGGCTCACGATGAAGCCCAAGCGCAGCAGGCCGAGAAGCTGATGAGGGAGCACCGACTCGAGGAGTATCCCGATCGCAAGGAAGCCGTCGTGATCAATCTGGTCACGGCGAAGCGGCAGGCCCAAATGATTTGCATGATCGAGCGGCCGAGCAACTCGGTGAGTAAAGCACCCTTGCTGTGGCTGGACGCAGAGCGGAACTGAACGAGCGCGCACCGCTCGACAGCGCGATGCGCGTGTCAGATGCGCGTGCCGAAAGCGT
>NZ_JAEUPY010000594.1 GCF_016790065.1 Steroidobacter sp. | reverse complement strand
ATCGCCGCCGCTGATGAAAGATTCCTGCGCTTCGATGGAGCCACCGAACTCGCTCAGGTTGGGCGACTTGGTGATGTAACGCAGCGCGCCGGCCACCGAGCCCTGGCCGTATAACGTGCCTTGCGGACCCTTCAGCACTTCGACGCGCTCCAGATCCACCGGGCGTGCATCGAGCTGGTCGTAGCCCGTGAGCGTCAGCGGTGCTTCGTCGAGATACACACCGACCAGCGCGTCGCTGCCGTATTGGTTGCTCAAGCCGCGCATGAAGATCTGATAGCTGCCGGGACCGTCTTCACGCAACGCCATGCCGGGCACCGCGAACGCGATGTCCTGGATGTTGGTGAGGCCCTTTTGCGCAATCTCTTCGCCGCCGAGCGCGGTGATGGACACCGGCACGTCGATCAGGCGCTGCTCGCGCTTCTGCGCGGTCACGATCACTTCTTCGACCACCAACTCCTGAGCCATGGTGCTCACTGAGGTGGTTGCGCCAATTACTGCCAGTGCTGTGATGTATTTCATTCGCGTTGCCATATTGCCTCCCAAACTTAGATCCCCGGGGGTAAAGCCGTTGTGCTTATTGTCCTAATCGCTACTTCAACGCGGTAACCGCGCTGTTGAAAAAATCGTTGTCCAGAATTGCTTCAGCGCCTTTCGGCTTGGAGCGCGCACTCAACACCGCCACGATCACTTGCTCGCGCGGGTTGACGTAGATGTACTGGCCGAAGATGCCGCGAGCGCTGAAAGCGCCGTCGGTGAACGAGCCGTTGGGTCGCGCCACCGGCCACCACATGTAGCCGTAGTCAACGCGTGCATTGCCGACCTGACGCGGCTGCGTGGCTTCGGCGATCCAGCTTTCCGGTAACACTTGTTCATCGCCGGCTACACCGCCGTTTGCCATGAACAAGCCGAAGCGCGCGTAGTCACGCAGCGTCGCGTTGATGCCGCTGCCGGCCACTTCCAAGCCATTGGTCGCTTCCAGCCACCAGGTGGCGTCGCTCTGCATGCCGACCTTGGACCAAATTTTCTGTGACAAGTAATCGGCGCACCAGATGCCAGTCGCGGCACGCACCAATGCGCCAACCACGTGCGTCTCGCCGGTGCTGTAGTTCCAAACACTGCCGGGCGCGGCGATGCGCGGCTGAGCCGCGAGATACTTCATGATCGAGCCGGGCTGCTGGCCGATCTGCAACTCCAACATGCGGCGACGTTCCGAATCGGCGTCGGTGTGCGTGTCGTCCCAATGCACGCCCGAAGTCATTTGTAACAAGTGACGAATCGAGACACCGTCGTAGCTGGTGCCGCGCAGTTCGGGCAGATAACGCGTGAGCTGCTCTTCGACACTGCCGATCAACTTGTCTTGAATCGCGGCGCCGATCAGCGTGGTGCTCACCGACTTCGCCATCGACATGGAGATCCAACGCGTGTTGGCATCGATGCCCAAGTCGTAATGCTCGAGCGCAATGCGCCCGCGCTTCATCAGCAACAGGCCTGCAACCCGATTGCGGGACAGATAGTCGGCGAGGTCGAACTCCATGCCGCGGGAGTGCACGACCAGATCCTGCAATTGAATGTCAGCACGGGGCAGTTCGTTGACCGGGCCGCCACGAGCGATGGTGCGCGTTGCGAACCCCCACTGCGTATCGCGAAACAGCCGCAGCTGAACATCGGGGAGCAGCTTGCCCGCGTAAGCGTCTCGGGCTTCGGATACGGCGGGCACCGATTCTTCGGCCCGTCGGCTGCGCACTTCGGCGTCGCGATGCAAGGTGGACATTCCTGAATAACAGCGATGGCACTGTTATATCGCCAGCCCTCCGACACGCACAGTTGCCAATGCCGACCGCGTCGGTGAGCTGCGATCACCAGGGCGCACAGCCCTAAATTACTGGGCTTTTGGGGCGGTCTGTTGCCAATGACCGGGGTTCAGAATCAGCTTGCCATCGGCAAACCGCAGGTTGAGCGGATACCGCCCCGGCACAGTGAAGTCGCCCTGCGCGACGGGCTGCAGCTCCACGGCCGCTTGTTTCTTGATGGCGAACGCATCGCGCGCACCCGTGGCTTGCGCAACGAGCTTGCCGCCTTCGGTGGTGACTTTTACGCTGACCAGATCGCTGAACTTGTAGTCGCCCGCGTACTTTTCCAGATCCGCCGCGGCCGCCTTGAAGCGCTTGTTGGGTTGAAACGGCTTGGGCTGTTCCGGCACCGACGACAAGATCGCATCCCACATCACTTCCGACGCGATCACTCCAAGATCCACTGAAGTCAGCGCACCCGGTGTCTTGTCATCCACTTCGCCGGTAGAGATGGCGTAGAGCACATCACCGTCGTACTCGGTTGCGAACGGCTGCAGACCGCGCGCCATCGAGGTGTGAACCTGCACGGCGATCCGTTGTAGCAACGCCGGCTCCAATGTTTGATTCACGACGATCAAGCTGATGGTGGTGTTGCGGGCCGCTTCTTTGGGCGGCTGCCAACCCGGCTTGCGACTGTCGGGCATGCCGGCGAGCAGATCGGTGGGTCGCAACGGTTTCGGCCAGTTCTCACCCGGATTACACGCGACCACTTTGCCGTCGCGATCCGTCACC
>NZ_JAEUPY010000588.1 GCF_016790065.1 Steroidobacter sp. | reverse complement strand
CAGCTACAGGAAATGGCGAAAGGCCTGCTCGGCGGCGGCGCCAGCGCGGATGAGCCTGGCGGCTTGCTCAGCGACAAGTGGGGCATGTGGGCGCGTGGCAATTTCAGCTTCGGCGAAAAGGATCGCAGCGCCAGTAGCCCGGCCTTCGATGCCGACCAGTGGGCGTTGGTGGGCGGTCTGGATTATCGCTTCAACGACAAGCTGGTCGGCGGCCTGGCGCTCGCTTACGGTCAATCCAGTATCGATTTCGAACCGAGCGATGAAGGCGGCTTGGAAACCGATACTTGGGCCCTGTCGTTGTATGGCTCGGCTTACGTGGCCAAGAATCTGTACTTCGACGCCATCGTCAACGTCGCCAACGCCGACTATGGTGCCGACCGAAACATCACCTATGTCGACGGCAGTGGTCTGGTGAATGTCGATGCGCACGGCGACACTGATGGCATGACCTATAGCGCCGGCCTGTCCGGTGGCTATGACTTCCTGATCGGCGGGCTGACGATATCGCCCAACATCGGCTTGTTCTATATCGATGCCACCATCGACAGCTTCACCGAGAACGGCGCCGGCGGCTTGAACCTGATCTACGACCAACAGACCTTTCAGTCCTTCACCGGCAATCTGGGCTTCCGCGCCACCTATGCCTGGAATTTGAACTGGGGAGTGTTGTTGCCTCATGTTCGCATCGACTACGTGCGGGAGTTCAAAGACGACGTCGATGTGTTCGGCGTACGGTTCGCTGCCGATCCCAATGCCGTCAGCGCGCCGCCCATCCTGGTGGAAACGGATAACCCGGATGAGTCGTACTGGCGCCTGGCCGCCGGCCTGTCGGCGCAGTTCATTCACGGGATCTCGGCCTATGTCGAATATCAGCGCCTGGAGAGTTTCGAGTTCATCAGTTTCCAAGATGTGAGCCTGGGTCTGCGACTACAACGAAGCTTCTAATATGAAAACGCGTCCGCTGCCGAAGATGATGGGTCGATTCGCCGCCTTGGTCGTGCCGAGTCTGTTCGTCATCGCTGCGGCGGCCGCGCCGACGCCGACCAAAGGCATGGTCAAGCGCGCCGACCTGGAAATCGTCGATTGTTTGTTGCCGGGGCAGGTGCGCCAGTTAGGCAACAGTAGTTTCCTGTCGCAGCGACGACCGATTCGCACCACGGCGTCGGAATGTTCGATCCGTGGCGGCGAATATGTCGCTTACGACCGCGCGGATCTGCAGTCTGCATTACGCATCTGGATGCAGGCCGCAGAGTCCGGCGATCTGGAAGCCCAAACCAATGTCGGCGAGATTTATGAGCGTGGCATGGGCGTGACGCCCGACTACGAAGCCGCGGCCAAGTGGTACCAGAAGGCCGCCGATAAAAACTATGCTCGCGCGCTGTTCAACCTCGGCACGATGTATGAGCAGGGCCTCGGCGTGCCGCAAGATGGTCTGAAGGCGCTGAATCTGTATCGCCAGGCTTGGGGCGTTCCCGAAGACAGCATCATTTTCGCATCGGCCGCGCAGCGCGAACAGGATGAGCTGCGGAAACAACTCGACACCGCCATCGCCGAGAAAGATGCGCAGCTCAATCTGTTACAAAAGCAGCTCAAGGACTTGCAACAACAGCTGGCCAAGAAGCCGGCGGTGGAGCAGGCCGCCGACAGCGGCAACAAGGAAATCGAAGCGCTGAAACGCTGGATCGAACAGTTGGAGTCGGAGCGTCGCAAGAGCACTGAACGGCTGGCCAGCATTCCCAAGACGCGCACACCGCAAGGCACGACCGAGTTAGCGCAACTGCCGCCCACCGCTGACGAGCGCACGCTGGCCGGAATGAACTTCGGACGTTACTACGCCATCGTCATCGGCAATCAGAATTATCAGAGCATTGAGAGTCTGGCGACACCACGCTACGACGCTGCGCGTGCGGCGCGAATTCTGGCCGATCGTTACGGCTTCACTGTGTCCATCCTCGAGGATGCCAACGACATCACCATGTTGAAGGCCATCAACGATCTGAACTCGGTGCTCAAGCCGGACGACAACTTGCTCATCTATTACGCGGGCCACGGTGCGCGTTTGCAGAGTGGCAAGAGCGAGGCCGGCTATTGGTTGCCGGTGAATGCGGACGCGCCGCCGAAAGATACGTTCTGGGTGCCGAACGAGCAGATCACGGGTCATCTGGGCCGGCTGCCGGCCAAGCGCGTGCTCGTGGTGGCGGACTCGTGTTACGCCGGCTTGTTGTCCACCGACCCGAGCTATTTGTTCCTCAACGACAAAGTCACTTACTCGAAGGACTACATCAAATTCAAACTGCCGAAGCGTGCGCGGCTGCTGCTGTCTTCGGGCGGCGATCGGCCGGTGCTGGATGAAGGTAGCGGCGGCAATTCAGTGTTCGCTCGCGCCTTTCTGGATGAGCTGGAGAACAATCAGGGCATTCTTTCCAGCCCTGAATTGTTCAGCCGCATCCGCAAGCGGGTCGAGATCGCCGCACAGAAAAACAAGTTCGTGCAGACGCCGGAGTTCAAGTCCATCAAAGGCGCCGGGCACGAAGTGGGTGATTTCTTTTTCGTGCCGCGGGCCAAGACTTAACCGCCGCGGCCGACCACGCCACCGCCGTCGATGACCATGGTTTGGCCGGTCATGAACGAGCCGCTCGGCCCGGCGAGAAACACGGCGGCGCCGGCGATTTCATCGGGCTCGCCGATACGGCGCAGCGGATAGACCTTCACGGTCTGCTCGTAGATTTTCGGATCGTCCCATAGCGCCTTGGCGAAATCGGTGCGCACCAGGCCGGGCGCGATACAGTTGGCGCGAATGTTTTTCGGGCCCCATTCGGCGCACAGATTGCGCGCCAACGCCATGTCCGCGGCCTTGGACAAACCATAAACACCGAGAGTGGTGGAGCCGAGCAGGCCGGCAATCGACGAAATGATGATGACCGAGCCGCCGCCTCGCTGGGCCATCTGGGGCAGCGCCATGTTGCACAACCAGAAGTTACTGCGCACGTTGTTGTTCATGACCTTGTCGTACGCGTCGTCCGGCATGTTGATTGACGGCCCGTAGTAAGGATTGACCGCAGCGTTACACACCAGCACGTCGATGCCGCCCCAATGGCTGACAGTGTCGTCGACCAGCTTCTGCAAATCTTCTTTGCGGCTGATGTTGCACGCGAGCGCGATGGCTTCGCCGCCTTTGTCCTTGATGGCTTTGACGACTTCCTCGCACGCGTCGAGCTTGCGACTGCTGACCACGACTTTCGCACCGTGTTCCGCCATGCGCTCGGCGATGGCTCGCCCGATGCCGCGGCTCGAGCCGGTGACCACGGCAACTTTGCCGGTGAGATCGAAAAGGCTGGAAGTCATATGCATCCCCATCCGTATCCGTTTTATACGCCGCGATCATAACCAAGCGCGCTCACGACTCCTACGGGGGCTCATACCGGCACTTCAAATAAGCTAAGGCCAACTCGCAAAAGAATCGTCGAGCGCGACCGCAGGTCGGAAAAAGGCTCGCGAGTTCTCCAATCTGTGCGCCTTGTCGCTAAACGGCAGCAGCGATGTGCCGATGTCTCGGACTAAGGCGGCGGAACTGCCTACGTGAGCGAAACGTTCTGAAAGCGGAAAGAAGTCGAGGTTGTTATGAAATCGACACAGCAATGGGGCCAGCATCTTCGCGAGATGGTCAATGCCAGCCTGGATCCGGTGGTCTACGCTTTGCAGTGGGCGCACGATCCGCGTTGCATACAGCTCGGTAAAAAACATCGTCGCGTCGGCGCGCCGATTGAACGTAATGCACCGGTGTGTCGGCTGTGGTTGGGCCGGCAGCGCGGCTGGAGCTGAAATCGCCCGGCTTGGGTGCAGGAATTTCTAGGCAAAGCGCCCAATTATTGAACTGATTGGGCCCGAGCGCGGCAGCTAGGCTGCGCTCCATGTTGAATGGAATCTTTAATCCGATCTTCAAGGATCGAGCTGCGAAGGAACGCGCGGCCAGCGAGGAGCAAGCGCTCGCTGAGCTATTGGCCGCACGCGAGCTGCGGCACTTCCCCCTGACTCGTCACTGTGAAATCGGCCCGTTCGCGGTCGAGTACCTATTTGCCGAGCGCGCCCTCATCGTCGAGCTCGGCGCCAGCTCATGCGAAGACTTTGCGCTCGCCGAGCGGCGCGCTGGCCGCCGCAAGTTCCTGAACGACATGGGTTACACCATTCTGGTTCTGGATGGGCCGGAAGTGCTCCGCCAGCCGCGGCGGGCACTGGCCAGAATCCGCGCCGCGCTGGAGGTCTGAGCATGTCTGAATCTTTACTATGGCGTTCAGTCCCAAACTGGAGTAATTTCTCAGATACTCCATTAGAGGACTGGGCCATGTTCCAACCCCGCAGCCTCGAGAACGCCGGCTTCAATGCCGATGAGCTGGGCGCCGCCGCCTTGACCGCCTTTTTCAACATTACCGCCGCCTGGCATCTGGGCGCGGAGGAGGAGCGGGTGTTGCTGGGTGCTCCGCCTCGCTCCACGTTCTTCAAATGGAAGAGTGACCGCGCCGCGCGCTTGTCCGCAGATACTCTGGAGCGCATCAGCTACGTGATGGGTATCTATAAAGCGCTGCATATTCTGCTGCCCACTCAAGAGACCGCTGATGCGTGGGTGAAGAAGGCCAACACCGCGCAGGGTTTCGGCGGCAAGCCGGCATTGGAAAGGATGCTCGCGGGTCGGGTCGTGGATCTGGCCGACGTGCGTCGCTATCTGGACGCGCAGCGCGGATGACCGACGCACGCGAGACCACGCTTCGCTGGCAAAAGATCTATCGCATCGTTGCCGCTCGGCATCCACCGGTAAACGTATTTGAAAATATTTTGCCGGCGCGACAAATGGAGCTCGGCTGGTTCATCGAGAGTCTGACCAACGATCGTCTGCGGGACGAGAGTGGTGAGGCGCCGGTGATGCCCGACGAACATCGAGTGCATGGACCTGGCGCGAGCATCGTCATGGCCGCCTTCACGCACACCGGTTTTCCGAGTCGTTTCAGCGACGGCAGTTATGGCGTCTACTACGCATCACATTCGCTCGAAACAGCCGTGCGAGAGACTGCTTACCATCGCGCCAAGTTTCTCGCGGCGACTCGCGAAGCTCCGTGTGAGGTCGACATGCGCGCTTATGTCGGTCGGCCGTTGGAGCCATTGCTAGATATTCGCGGGCCGCGCTTCAATCATCTGCATCATCCGGACGACTACGCCACGTCGCAGGCCTACGCGAAGCCGCTGCGTGAACAAGGTCACTGGGGCTTGGTCTATCGCAGCGTGCGCCATGAAGGGGGCGAATGTGTCGCCGCGTTCAAGCCGCAGGCTGTGAGTATTCCCGTCGCCGGCGCGGCCCTCGCCTATGTTTGGGATGGCGATCGCATCAATAAGGTCTACGAAAAGTCCGAAGTGTTGTTCGAACTCTGAGCCGGCCTTAGCGGAAACGCGACAGAATCTTTTCCAAGCCTTTGGTGCCCGGCGTGAGCTTCGAGTACGGCAGCTGATTCACCGGTGTCGTGGTCGTGCCGTTCACCTCGTGAAACTCCGGGCTATTGCCGTCGATATAAATGAGCCCGGTGACGAACTCGTTCTGCGCCAGCTTTTCGCGCAAGTAGTTGTAAGCATGGCCGCGATGCGTCGGGTCGTACGACGGATCCAGTTTTCGCAGCAGGATGCGGCTGCCATCGTGCAGCGTCACCGGCATGGCATCGCCTTGCGCGTACTGCGCAGTGATCTCGCTCGCTGGCGGCACGAAATCGGTGTGCACCACTTCATCGTAATGATCGCGCACGAACTCGTAACTCTTGGTCGAACCGACGTGATCGTTGAACGTCACGCAAGGTGACAGCACGTCGATCAGCGCGAATCCTCGATGCTTCATGCCGGCGATGATCAGCGGCACCAACTGCTCTTTATCGCCCGAAAAACTGCGTGCGATGAATGTGCCGCCCAATGTCAGCGCGGCTTGCACCGGATCGATGGGCGGTTGTTGATTCTCTTCGCCCTTCTTGGCTTTGGTGCCGATATCGGCGGAGGCGGAGAATTGACCTTTGGTCAGGCCGTACACACCGTTGTTCTCGATGATGTACAGCATGTTCAGATTGCGGCGCATGGCATGCGCGAACTGACCGAAGCCAATGGACAGAGTGTCGCCGTCGCCTGAAACGCCGATGTAATGCAGATCCTTGTTGGCGGCGATGGCGCCGGTGGCGATGGACGGCATGCGTCCATGCACGGAGTTGAAGCCGTGACCGCCGCTGACGAAATAGGCCGTGGTCTTGGACGAACAGCCGATGCCCGACAGCTTGACCAACTGCTCGGGCCGCATGGACATTTCCCAGCAGGCCTCGACCAGTGCGGCGGTGATCGAGTCGTGGCCGCAACCGGCGCACAGTGTCGACATGCCGCCTTCGTAATCACGACGAGTCAGCCCCAGCTCGTTCCGGGGCAAACCGGGATGCGCAATCTTTGGCTTGGCGATGAAACTCATGAGCGACTCCCAGCGGCCAGGCGCTTCTCAGGCAGCGACGCCAGCACGCCGTCGACGATGACGCTCGACGACATGGGCAGGCCGCTGTAATGCAGGATCGAGTGCAGCTTGGCTTTTTCGACGGCCGTTTCCAGCGTCAGCAAGGCGCGCAGCTGAGCGTCGCGGTTTTGTTCGACCACAAAGACTTGTGAATGCGAGGCCAGAAAATCCTCGACGTCCTGACCGAACGGAAAAGCCCGCACTCGCAAATAATCTATCTGAACGCCGCGTCGACGCAGTAGATCCAAAGCTTCGCGGACTGCGCCGTCACAACTGCCCAGCGATACCAAACCTAGCCCCGAGCCGTTCCGGCCATCGAGCACCGCTTTGGGCACCAGCGTCTTGGCGGTATCGAACTTGCGCTTCAACCGATCCAGCACGATTTGATATTCGGCAGAGTCTTCGGTGTAGGCGCCATACTGAGTGTGGCCCGAGCCGCGCGTGAAGTACGCGCCTTTAGGATGCGTGCCCGGCAACGTTCGATACGGAATCGCATCGCCATCGTGGTCGAAGTAACGATAAAACTTCTCGATCTTCTCCAGCTCTTCTTTGCTCAGCACCTTGCCGCGATCGGGTTGATAACTGTCGTCCCACTTCAGGTCCGGACACATCCAGTCGTTCATGCCGATGTCCAGGTCGGACATGACGAACACTGGCGTCTGTAGCCGTTCTGCCAGGTCGAAGGCTTGCACGGCCATGTAGAAACATTCTTCGGGACTGCTGGGGAACAGCAGTACATGGCGTGTGTCACCGTGAGAGGCATACGCCGCGAGCGTGAGATCGCATTGTTGAGTGCGCGTCGGCATGCCGGTCGACGGGCCGACGCGCTGGATGTCGAAGATCACGGCGGGGACTTCGGCGTAGTAAGCCAGGCCGATGAACTCGTTCATCAAAGAAATGCCCGGCCCGCTGGTGGGTGTGAACGAGCGCGCGCCGTTCCATGCAGCGCCGATGACGGTGCCGATGGCCGCCAGCTCGTCTTCGCATTGAACGATCACGTAATTGCGCTTGCCGGTTTCCGGATCGATGCGCCATTTCTGGCAAAAGCTTTTGAAGCCATCCATCAACGACGTCGACGGAGTAATCGGATACCAAGCGCCCACTGTGGCGCCGGCATACATGCAGCCCAGCGCAGCCGCAGTGTTGCCATCGATCAGGATGTGATTGGCGGTCTTGTCCATGCGTTGCACTCGCAGCGGCAACGGACATTGGAAATGTTCTTTGGCGTAGTTGTAGCCCAGCTCCAGCGCCTTGACGTTGGAGTCGAGCAAGGACTTCTTGTTCGCGTAGCTTTCGCCGAGCAGCGCACGCATCACGTCGAGTTCGATGTCCAGCAACGCGCCGAGCACGCCGGCGTACACGATGTTCTTGAGCAGGATTCGCGAGCGCACGCCCTGGAACGTCTCGTTACAGATGCGGGCCAGTGGTACGCCAAAGATGGTGATGTCGTCGCGTTTCAGCAGCGCCGGCCGCGGCCAGGTCGAGTCGTACAGCAGGTAGCCGCCGGGGCTGACTTCTTTCACGTCCTTGGCATAGGTCTCGGCATTCATGGCCACCATGAAGTCGATGCGGCCGGAACGGGCGACGTAACCGTCGCGCGAAATACGGATCTCATACCAGGTGGGCAGGCCCTGGATGTTGGACGGAAAATAATTCTTGCCCATCACCGGAATGCCCATCCGGAACATGGATTTCATCAGCAGCGTATTGGCACTGGCAGAGCCGGTGCCATTGACGTTTGCAAGCTTGATGACGAAATCGTTCAGGCGGTCCGGCGACTCTGGAGAGGCTGCGTGCTGCATGGAGTGGTCTCGTCGCTCGCATAAGGAATGCGGATTTTCGACTTCTGCATGTCCCACGCTGCTGTCGGGCAGCGCTCGGCGCACAGTCCGCAATGTACGCAGACGTCTTCGTCTTTGACCATGACTCGCTCCGTATGTTGCAACGGTGCGGAAACAAACAAGGGCTGCGTGACGCGCAGTGAAGGTGCTTTCAAGCGCTGCCGCAGCTCGGCTTCGTCACCGTTCGGTGTCATGGTGAGACAGTCGACCGGACAAATATCGATGCACGCATCGCATTCGATACAAAGCTTGGCCTCGAACACGGTTTGTACGTCGCAGTTCAAGCAGCGCTGTACTTCGGCTGCGGCCTGCTCGGCGCTGAAGCCCAGCTCCACCTCGATGTTGATTTTCTTGAAACGTTCCTTCAACGCCACGTGCGGCATCAAGCGCCGCTCCACCGGGTTGTAATCGTTTTTGTAGGCCCACTCGTGCAAGCCCATCTTGCGGCTCGACAGATTCAACAAGCGCGGCAGGCGCTCGTTGACGTTTTCGCCCTGACAATAGCGATGCAGTGAAATGGCTGCCTGGTGGCCATGCGCCACCGCCCAGATGATGTTCTTCGGGCCAAACGCGGCGTCGCCGCCGAAAAACACATTGGGCCGGGTCGACTGGAAGGTGACCGGGTCGACTTTGGGCACGTGCCATTTGTCGAACTCGATGTTCAAATCGTTCTCGATCCAGGGAAAGGCATTTTCCTGACCGATGGCCAGGATCACGTCGTCGCAAGCCAGGAATTTTTCGCCGACCACGCGCTCGGCGGTGATGTTGCCTCGAGCGTCCAGATCGTATTCCATGACGTCGAAGCGCATGCCGGCCAGCTGGCCGTCGGCGATCACGAATTCTTTGGGCGCGTGATTGACCACGATCTCGACGTTCTCGGCTTCGGCGTCTTCGAGTTCCCACTCGGAAGCCTTGAAGAAGGCGCGCGGTTTGCGTGCCATGACTTTCACATCGTCGGCACCGAGTCGCAGCGAGGAGCGGCAACAGTCCATCGCAGTGTTGCCGACGCCGATGATCAGCACGCGCCGCCCGATGCTTTTGACGTGTTCGAACGCGACCGATTCCAGCCAGTCGATGCCGATGTGAATACGCGCCGCGGCCGCTGAATCCTTGCGCCCGGGCAGCTGCAAATCTTTGCCCTTGGGCGCGCCGCTGCCGACGAACACAGCGTCGAACTCACCGGTGCCGAGCAGTTGTTGCATGCTCGTCACCGGTGAGCCCAAACGCAGGTCCACCCCCAAATCGATGATGTAGCCGATCTCTTCCGCCAGCACGCGTTCGGGCAGACGGAACGAAGGAATATTGGTGCGCATCAGGCCGCCGGGCGTGCCCCACCTTTCAAAGATGCTGACCTCGTAGCCCAGCGGCATCAGATCGTTGGCGACTGTGAGCGAGGCCGGCCCGGCACCGATGCAGGCGATGCGCTTGCCATTTTTCTGAGCCGGCGCTTTGGGTAAGCGCGAGCGCACGTCGTCGCGATGATCGGCGGCGACGCGTTTCAAGCGGCAAATGGCGACCGGTTCGTTGTCAGGCGCGGCTTCGACGCGGCCGCGCCGGCAGGCGGGCTCGCAAGGTCGATCGCAAACGCGGCCGAGAATTCCCGGGAACACGTTGGACTCACGGTTGACCAGATAGGCTTCCGTGAACTGACCCTGGGCGATCAACCGGATGTATTCGGGAACGTCGGTATGGGCCGGGCAGGCCCATTGGCAATCGACGACGCGATGATAGTAATCAGGATTTC
>NZ_JAEUPY010000576.1 GCF_016790065.1 Steroidobacter sp. | reverse complement strand
CCCTACCAGTCCAAGCAGTATGAGGTGGGGGCGAAATACGACGGCGGCACGTTCGGCGCCACCTTCGCCGTGTTTCGTCTCGCCAAGCCCAATCTCTCGTTACAAGGCAACGTGGTTCGCGACTCTGGCGAGACGCGCACCCAGGGCGTCGAGTTGAGTTGCTACGGAGAACTGCTGCAGGGCTTGAAAGTGCTGGGCGGTCTCACCTTCCTGGAAGCCACCAACGAGAAGACGTTGGATAACGTCAACAACGGCAATGACGTGATTGGCGTGCCGGACACTCAAGTCAATCTGTCGGTCGAATGGGATGTGCCCGGCACCAATGGCTTGAGCGTCGATGCGCGCGGTGTGTACACCAGCTCTCAAGCAGCCAACGATGCGAACACGCTGAACATTCCGTCGTGGACGCGGCTCGATGCCGGCGCGCGCTATGCAATGTCCGTATCAGGCAAGACAGTGACCTTGCGCGCTCGCGTCGACAATGTCACCGACAAAGACTATTGGGCTTCGGTGGGCGGTTCGTTCAACGCTAACTATATGGTGCTCGGCGGGCCGCGCACCTACACATTGTCCGCCTCGCTGGACTTCTAACGACGCAACGTTCGTAACAGCACGCCGCGCATCGCCGCGGCGTGCCACATCTCGCGGTTAGTGAGGACGATCAGTGAATAGAACGTTCATTAGTTGCGGCGTTGGCATCATCGTGCTCGCTGTCTTCGCCATGTCGAGTGCGACGGCTGCGCGGCGGGCGCCTGAGTTTGCGCACGATCCCTATCCCAGCACCTACCAACCCCGGCCGCGCACCGACACGCTCATCGTCGACGTCACCATTCTCGATGGCGCGGGCAAGCGTATCGACAGCGGTGAGGTGCTGATGCGCGATGGCCGGATCGTTGCGGTGGGGCATGGACTGGATCGCAGCGCTGCCACCGTCATCGACGGCAAGGGCCGCTGGCTGACTCCCGGCGTGATCGACGTTCACAGTCACAACGGCACGTTTCCGATGCCGCTCACGTCGCTCGAACTGACAGCGTCGGATGTGGCGGAGAGCAGCGACCCGAACGTCGCCGACACCTGGATCGAGCATGCGGTGAACGCGCAGGATCCGGCGTTTTCAGCGGCGCTGCGCGCCGGCGTCACGACCTTACAAATCCTCCCGGGCTCCACACCACTCTTCGCCGGCCGTTCGGTGGTGGTCAAGCCAGTGCCGGCGGTCGATGTGCCGTCGATGAAGTTTCCAGGCGCGCCGCAGGGACTGAAGATGAGCTGCGGCGAGAACGCCAAGAGTTTTTTCGGTGAAAAGAACAAGCTGCCCAACAGTCGACAGGGCGAGATTGCATTCATACGCGAAGCGCTGGTACGCGCGCAGGACTATCGCGACGAATGGCGGGCTTACAGCAAAGGCTCGAGCAAGAAGCCACCGCCGCGCGACTTGAAACTCGACACGCTGGCAGCGGTGCTCGATGGCGACATTCCCGTGCACATGCATTGCTATCGCGCCAGCGACATGGTCGCGATGCTGGGCGTCGCGGCGGAGTTTGGATTCCACATCACGACCTTTCAACACGCGACCGATGCCTACAAGATCGTGCCGCAACTGAAACAGGCGGGGACCTGTGTCGCGGTGTGGTCCGATTGGTGGGGATTCAAGATGGAACTGCTCGATGCCATTCGCGAGAACGCGGCGATGGTGGATGCGGCGGGCGGCTGCGTGATGATGCATTCGGATTCACCCATCGTCGGTCAGCGGTTGACGATCGAAGCCGCCAAGGCCGCGGCTGCCGGACGCCGTATCGGTCTCGAACCGCCGCCCGAACATCTGATTCGCTGGGTCACCAGCACACCTGCCAAGGCGCTGGGACTCGCTACGCGTGTCGGCACCGTGGCCAGCGGCTTCAACGCCGACGTGGTGCTTTGGTCGGGAAATCCGTTCTCCATCTACAGCAAGGCCGATCTGGTGTTCATCGACGGCGCGTTGCTCTACGACCGCGCCGCTGCTGAGAACTATCCACGCTCGGATTTCGAACTGGGCCGATCTGAAATCGGGAGTGCGCCATGAAGATCTCGAGCCTCTGCTTGGCGCTGCTCGTGACTGCCGCCGTTGCCAATGCGTCCGATACGAGCATCGCCGTCGTGCATGCGAAAGCTTGGACGCTGACGGAAGATCGACCGATCGAGGATGCAACCATCGTGATCGCTAACGGCTCGATCGTGTCGGTGACATCTGCGGGCGAGCCGCCTGCAGACGCACGCGTAATCGACGCGCAGGGCAGAGTCGTTACACCAGGCATCATCAACGCCGCCACACAGCTGGGGCTGATTGAAGTAAATGCCGCGAGCGACACCATCGATCACAGCGCCAAGCCGGGTGGTCCGGGGGCGGCGTTCGATATTCAATATGCGATCAACTCGAATTCGGGGTTGATTCGGTTGGCGCGCGCGGACGGCTTGGCCCGCGCGATTACCTATCCTGGCAGCGGTGGCGTTGCCCCGTTCGGTGGAGTGGGGGCACTACTGCATCTCGTG
>NZ_JAEUPY010000545.1 GCF_016790065.1 Steroidobacter sp. | reverse complement strand
CAACCTCCCTGAGGAGGTATCGATCCAAGGTTCGCAATGCTCGTTCCGCAGTCTGTTTCCCGCAGCGGGAGGTCGGTTTCCGCGGCGGTCCGCCGCACGGAATGGAGTAGACTAGCGTTTTTTTAGCGACCTTGTGCGAGGAAGGTTCATGGAATTTTTTGTCAGTACTGCCTCACCCTCTCGTCAGCGTACCGATTGCGCCATCGTCGGCGTATACGACAAGGGCGTGCTGTCCGCGGCCGCTGAAGATCTCGATGCCCGCATCGGCGGTCGCATCGCCAAGCTGGTCAAGCGGGGCGACCTGCGCGGCAAGACCGGCGATGCGGTGTTGTTGGCCGATCTGAGCGGCGCACCGGTCGAACGAGTGCTGGTTCTCGGCCTCGGCAATCGCAGCGCTTTCAAGCGCAAGCAATATCGCAAGGCACTCGCCAGTGCACTCGCCGCCCTGTCCAAAACCGGCGCGCGCGATGCCATCAGCTATCTCGGCCTCGATGAGATTGGCGACGTGGATGCGTATACGCAGGCCCGTGTCGTGGTCGAAGCAGTCGCCGCCTCGCAGTACCGAACTCCCGACCATAAGACGTCCAACAAGCGTCCCAAGCCGACGCTGGTCAAGTTCGGTCTCGCGGTCGCCAGCCGAGGCGACAAAGGTCAGGCCGAGCGTGGCATCACGCACGGTGAGGCCATCGTCGGCGGTATGGCCCTGATGCGCGATCTCGCCAATCAGCCGGCCAATGTTTGTACGCCGAGCTACCTGGCCCGCACGGCCAAGAGCCTGGCCAAGGATTACAAGAAGCTCAACGTACGCGTGCTGAACGAAGCCGAGTGCAAGCGGCTCGGCATGGGCTCGTTCCTGTCGGTGACCGAGGGCAGCGACGAGCCGGCCGCGTTCATCGTGTTCGAATACTACGGCGCCGAGCGCAGCCAGGCTCCGACCGTGCTGGTCGGCAAGGGCGTGACGTTCGACACCGGCGGTATTTCGCTCAAGCCGCCGGCCGGCATGGACGAAATGAAATTCGACATGAGTGGCGCGGCCAGCGTGTTCGGCGCCATGAAGGCGGTGGTTGAGCTCGAGCTGCCGCTCAACGTGGTCGGCATCGTGCCGGCATGCGAAAACATGCCGAACGGTCGGGCCACCAAGCCTGGCGACATCGTCAAGAGCATGTCGGGTCAGACCATCGAAGTGCTCAACACCGATGCCGAAGGCCGACTGATCCTGTGCGACGCCATCACTTATTCGCGTCGCTACAAGCCGGAAGTGGTCATCGATTTGGCTACGCTCACTGGCGCGTGCGTGATTGCACTGGGCAATCATTTGTCGGGTCTGTTTAGTAACGACGATGAACTCGCGGCCGAGTTGAAGGCAGCGGGCGAGCGCGCGGATGACCGAGCGTGGCACATGCCGATCGGTGAGGAATACGGCGAAGCGTTGAAGAGCAACTTCGCGGACATGGCCAACGTTGGCGGTCGCGAAGGCGGCGCCATCACGGCGGCGTGTTTCCTGGCGAAGTTCACTGATGGTCTGCGCTGGGCGCATCTCGACATCGCCGGCACGGCTTATCAAGGCGGCGCCAACAAGGGCAGCACCGGGCGGCCGGTGCCGTTGTTGGTCGATTACTTGCTCAATAAGAAGTAACCGTCGTATGAGTCGAGTGGACTTCTACGTCCTCTCCGCGGAAGCGCCCGACGCCCGCCTGCGCTATGCGTGCAGGCTGGCGGAGCGAGCCGTTGAGCAGGGGTGTCACGTGTACATCCAGACGCCGGATGTGCAGCGGGTGGATGACATGCTGTGGACGTTCAGTGATGGAAGCTTTCTTCCTCACGAGGTCTATCGCGGGGAACCGCCGGCGCATGCTCTTGTGAAAGTGATGCTTGGGTCGGCTCCTGGCCCTGCATCGCATCGTCAGCTGCTCATCAATCTCACTGATGCCATGCCGTCTGATGTTGCGGCTTACGATCGGATTGCTGAGATCGTCGATGTGGATCCGGAAAGGAAGCGGACGGCTCGGGATAGATACAAGCTTTATCGCGAGCAAGGATGTGCGATGGAGTCTCACAACCTCTGAGTTTGCTAAGAGGCGTCGGTGGCTGTGCACAGCGTCGAGGGGGGGGGGGGTGGCCGGCGCCCCGCGACGCGCCGGGCCCCCACGGCGGCGGGGGGGGGGCGGGTTGGAAGAGGGTTCGGGTAGGG
>NZ_JAEUPY010000532.1 GCF_016790065.1 Steroidobacter sp. | reverse complement strand
AAATGCGCGCCCATGCCGCCGGTCAGATTGATGATGATGGGACAGCCCGATTGCCGGATCCGGTCGACCACCTCTCGATAGAGCACAGGGTCGCGACTGGCCGAACCTGTCTTCGGGTCACGAACATGGACGTGAGCCACGGCGGCGCCGGCCTTGTGCGCTTCTATCGCTGCGTCGGCGATCTGCGCCGGCGTGACCGGAAAGTTCGGATGCTTGCGATTGAACTCAGATCCGCCGGTCACCGCGCAGGTGATGATGACTTTCTTGTTACGTTTCATTTGGACGTCCCCTTGCGTCAGGCTTCCCACTCGACATTGCCGTCCACTTCGATGACCTGGCCGGTGAGGTGTCGTGCGGTATCCGCGGCCAGGTAAACGACCATCGCCGCGACATCTCGCATCGACACCAGCGTGCGCATCGACGTGAATTCCAGATCCTTCTGCAGCGCTTCTTCGAAACTTTGCCCTTGAGCCGCGGCTACATCACGCAACACCTGGCGCAGACGTTCGTTATCCATGCCACCGGGCCGGATGACGTTGGAGCGCACACCGAACGGCCCCAGCTCTTTAGCCAGCGACAACGACAACGCTTCGAGCGCAGCCTTGGACACGATGTACGGAGCTCGGGACACTGGAACCGTGCGCACCGATACGGTGGAGATGTTCACGATCAACCCGGAGCGCGCACGCTTCATCGCGCCCGCCACATGACGAACGCAACGAGCGGCACCCATGAAGTTCGCTTGCAAACTTTGGAGCCAGTCCGCGTCGGACAGCTCTTCGACCGGCGCCCGGGCACCGGCGATGCCCACGTTGTTGACGAGCACGGCAACGGTTGTTCCCCACGCCGCCAGGTCCGTCTCCAGACGCGCCGTTGCGCTTGGGTCACCGATGTCGACGCAGGAGTATTTCAACCGGGCAGGATCCCAAGTACCGGCGAACTCCTTCAGTCGCACGGCGTCGATGTCACAGACATGGACTCGCGCTCCACGATCGAGGAACTGTGTGGCGATCTCTCGTCCCAAGCCGCCGCCACCGCCGGTGATCAACACCAGCGGGGATTCGGGCAGGCTCGGCGCGAAGTAGCTATTGGTTGTCACTGAGCAGGCCTCTCGTCTTTGAGATAGCGGTCGTACCACTGCACGTATCGTTTCAGCAGGTCGCGCTCGAAGCTCGGCCGTTCGATCATGTGGTGCTCGCCCGGGTAGATGACCAGCTGCGTGGGTACTCGCAGCGACTTCAGCGCCTGATACATTTGCTCGCTGCCCGCGACTGGCACGTTGAAGTCTTTGGCGCCGCTGACGAAGAGTGTCGGCGTTTTCGCGCGGTCAGCTTGGAACAGCGGACGCGAGATTCGTAGCCAGACATCTGGGTTGCGCCACAGAGGCCCGAACTCCAGCTCGTTCACATAGGCGTAGAGGTCGGTGCCGTAGAGTGCGATTTTGTTGCCCGAGCCGGCGCCGCTCACGGCGGCTTTGAAGCGAGTGTCACTGACGATGAGGTAGTTGGTTAGGAACCCGCCGAAGCTCCAACCGCCGACGCCCAGCCGATTCGGATCGGCGACGCCAAGCGCGACTGCGTGATCGACGCCCTCGAGTAAGTCAGCCACATCTCGCACACCCCACTTGGCAAACGTGCTGTGCGCGAACTTGATGCCTTGGCCGCGACTGCCGCGGTAGTTGATCTGGAGAACCGCATAGCCCTGCGCAGCCAGCACTTGGCGAGCGTCATAGGCAGGGTCGTAGTTGAATCCGTGCTCGTCTTGAAGATACGGCCCGCCATGGATCCAGAGCACTGTCGGGTAGCGAGTGCCCTGCGTGTACCCGAATGGGCGTGTCAGCAAGCCAGTGATCTTTACTCCATCCGAGGCTGCGAATTCGATCCCTTCGCTGTTCGACAGCTGCACCTGGCTCAGCCAACTTTGATTGTGATGACTCAGCGGACGCAGTACGCCGCGTTCTAGGGCATAGAGTTCCGGTGGTTCGCGGTCTGATGTCGCGATGGCCGCGATCTTGCCGTTCGCTTCTGTGAACGAAAGGATTTTTCTGGGGCCTTCATACAAGCGCTTCAACGCGCCTGTACTGCGACTGACGGTGACCGGATAACGGATTCTGTCGTCGATGATCAGGCAATGAATGCCGCGGCCGTCGCTGCTTGAGGCTACTTGATCGACATCGCGGTCCAAGGCTGCGGTTGGTAGCTT
>NZ_JAEUPY010000509.1 GCF_016790065.1 Steroidobacter sp. | reverse complement strand
CCCGTCATTACCTCTATAGTCGAGACCGCGTTCTTGACGCCGTTCTCGGCCCGCATCCGTTCACCCATCGCGCTGGCATTGGCGCGTACGTCATCGCGACTCGCGAATTGGATGCTGGCTGCGAGAGAGTCGGCGTTTAGTGCTTTCCAGCCCGGGAGTTTGGCGCCCACGCCGGCGCGATGCAGGCGGTCGGCCCAGAAGAACTGATCACCAGCGAACGGCACGACCACCGAAGGGATGCCGGCGCGAGCCGCGGAGTGAGTGGTGCCGGAGCCGCCATGATGGACGGCCATCGAGACTCGCGGAAACAATGCGTCGTGGGGTGTGTCGCCGACGACGAAGATGTTTGCTGGCAGCTGCGAAGTATCCAAGCCGCTCCATCCTGGATAGAACAGCGCGCGACGGCCAGCCAGGCCACCCACCAGTGTTGCGAGCAATTGTTTGGTATCGAACCCGGCCATGCTGCCGAAGCCGATGTAGATGGGCGCTGCGCCGGCGCTGAGAAATTCGTTGAGTGCGTCGGGCGGGGTCCAATGCTTCGCCGGCGCCAGCCATTGGCCGCATACAGAAATGTTGCTGGGCCAATCGGCTGGACGCGGCAACAGGGAAGGGGACACGCCGTACAAGATCGGGTGATCGGTCCAGATGTTTTTTCTGGGCGGCAGGCCGCACACCTTGGCACGAGCTGAGTTGGTGGCTTTGCGAAAGACTCTCCACACCAGGCCGTTGATCAAGTGGTAGCTGAACTTGTTGAGGAATCGCGGCAGCTTCCCGGGCGGCAATAACGGTGAAGCGAACTCGGCCGTGGGCGTGAGTGGAAACATGCCGGCGCCGATGGCTTTCACACCAAGATATTCCGCGGCGGACAAACCTATGAAACCTGCGAGGCCCGAAACCAAGATGGCATCGCAGTCGCGCCCTGCGTTCACCGTGGCTCGCAACCAATGTTCGGCGTTTTCATTGGAGAGCTGCGCCAACTCGCGGGCCATGGTGTTGTAGTCGCTCTTCTTCGCTGAACCTGACGGTTGCAGCGTTTCGCGAATGTCGCCTGCAATCGGCGTCGCAGGCACGCCAAGCGCGGCCGCGGTTCCCAACGTTGCGCCATCGGCCAGCAAATGAACGTCGTGACCCGCATCCATCAAACCGCGGCCCAGCGCTGAGAGCGGACGGGTATCGCCCTCCGTCCCATAAGTCAGGATCAAATACTTCATTCTTTCCAGCAGCGCTCTATTTCGTCAGCTGAGCCAGGTCCACGCCGTACAGTGCGGCGTTCTTCTTGAAATAGACCGAGCGATCGGCGATGGGCTCGTTCTTCACGCCAGCGCTCATGATGTCGAGCATGGTGTGCCAGCCCATGGCGTTCTGCGCGACGAAGCGCTCCAACACGGGAAAATGTTTGAACGTCAACAGCACGCCGTCGGAGTACGGCTCCAGTTCGAAGGTGGGATAGGACTCGGGGTACGCCGAGGCCGCATCGTCGGCCGCAGCAGGTTCGAACACATTCCACGTATAAACCAGCTTATGTGGTGGCAACCACTGCGTGACCACACCGCGAATGTGGCCATTCATCAGACTGACCTTACCTCCTTGGCGAGCCTCAATCGTTGCGCCTTCACCGAACCACGCCGGCAACTTCTCCGGCTCGGCAATGTACGACCACACGCGCTCTATCGGCCCGGGCAGCAGGCGCGTAAACGTCACGCAGGACGCGGTGGAGATGTCGCCCTGGTCATGCAGCTGTGGCTTGGTCATCACTCGAGCCCTCCTTCAGGCGCCCATCTTAGCGGATTCGCTGTTCGAGCCTTGGCGCGTTCTCGATAGTCTGCGGCCGTCGCTCGTGAGTCGGTCGCGGAGCGTCTGGGCTATAAATTGAGCAGGGCGAGTACGCGCCCAAGCTCATCATTGGGAACGCCGTCCATGTGGAATAGATCATTGTCTCGCTGGGTCGCTGGCTGGTCTGCCGCGTTGTTGCTGAGTGTCAGCGTCGTCTCGATCGCCTCGGAGCCGAATCGAGCGGCGGCGGTGGATGCGGTGTTTGCGCCCCTGCGCGGCAACGATCGTCCTGGTGCGGCGGTCGGTATTTATCAGGGCGGCAAGCTGGTCTATTCGCAGGGCTATGGCATGGCGAATCTGGACGCCGGCACGCCCATCACCGCCGACACGGTATTCAATCTCGCCAGCGTCTCGAAGCAGTTCACTGCGGTCTCCGCGGCGTTGCTGGCTCGCGAAGGCAAGCTCGATCTGCAAGCTGACATTCGCAAGTATTTGCCCAACCAGCCTGACCTCGGTACGCGCATCACCGTGGCCGATCTGATTCATCACACGTCGGGCATCCGTGACTACATCGCGCTCGCGGCGTTGAGCGGTCATGACGATCAGAGCTTGATTCGGCAGCGTCATGCCATCGCCATTCTCGAGCGGCAACGGGGTTTGAATTTCCAGCCGGGCACGCGCTATGCGTATTCGAACTCGGGCTACGCGCTGCTTGCCGAAGTCGTGCAGGCGGCGGCCGGCAAGTCGCTCAATGAGTTCATGAAAGAGCGCTTGTTCAAGCCGCTGGGCATGAACGACACGCGGGTTCGCGACGATCTGTCCAGAATCGAGCCGGGCTACGCAGCGGGCTATGAACGCGGCGAGGAAGCCGGCCGGCCGTGGGCGCGGGCTGTCTACAATCGAGTCGCGGTCGGTCCAGGCAACGTGTTGTCGACGGTCGGTGATCTGGCCAAGTGGGCCGGCAACTTCGCACATCCGGTGGTTGGCGACGCGCAGTTCATCGAGCAGCTGTCGGCGCCGGCAGCGCTTCGCGATGGCACGCCGGTGAACTACGGCTTCGGTCTCACACGCCAGGAAGTCATCGGCCATCGTGTCGTGACCCATACCGGCGGCATCTCCGGTTTCCGCACCGTCTTTGTGTTCTTCCCGGACGATGACTTTGCCGTGGTGGTGCTGGCCAATCATTCCTACAACTTCGAGCCGGCGGTCGAGCAGATTGCGAAAATTTATCTGCAGCCGAAAGCGGTCAAGGCGCCCAAGAAGCCGGCCAGCATCACGCCGAAAGCCACCGTGCTCGCCGGCCTGGCGGGCACCTATCTGGGCAGCGAAGGGCCGATGTTGACCGTGCGTCAGGACGGCACGCAGCTGATCTTCGCCGCCGAAGGTCATGACCAGGGGGCAGCCAAGTTCTGGGCCGACGGCACGTTCACGGTCGGCGATCGGGATTCGACGCGCTATCGAGCCGCTCAACAGCAGGGCGCGACGGTTGGCATCGATGTGATCGGCAAGTCCAACGATGGCGAGCGGGTCCAGCGTCTGGCTCGCGTGTCGCCGTTCACGCCTGCGGCCAGCGAGCTGGCGACACTCACTGGCGTATATTACGGCGAAGAAATCGACACCAGCTACTCGGTCAGCATCGATGCCGGCAAGGTCACGTTGCGCTCGCTGTACCTGGATGCGCCGCAGGCGCTGCAGCCGACTACTCGAGACCGCTTCGAAGCCCAGGACGGTGCTCTCGAAGGCTTGGAGGTGACGGTGGTCCGCAATAGCGCCGGCCAGCCGACCGGCCTCCGGCTCCGATTTGGTTCGACCGCCACCTTATTGGCGAAGCGCTAGGCCTCGCATCCGCTATGATTCCGGCTCCGCCTCGGGCGCCAGTCGGAATCGACATCGATGGGATCTTTGAAGGCGGCGAGCTTCGCGCTCGCCAGCGTGGTTTGGCTCTCGAGTGCTGTGTTGGCGCCGACCGCGCAAGCTGCGGACGCGTCTAAGACTTACAAGACCATTACCGGCAAGCCCGCCGTGAAGGCGGCGCTGGAACAGATTCGTCGCGAAGAC
This sequence comes from Steroidobacter sp., assembly GCF_016790065.1. GTDB lineage: Bacteria > Pseudomonadota > Gammaproteobacteria > Steroidobacterales > Steroidobacteraceae > Steroidobacter. The sequence continues at coordinate 13,977 of NZ_JAEUPY010000509.1, read as the reverse complement.
GAGCGCACGATGCGCGAGCAGGTCGAGATTGCCGAGATCCCGGCACCTGGCCGCAAAGAGCAGCAGCGAGCCGAGGACTTCACCCGTCGTCTGCGTGCACTGGGTCTGCAAGACATCGTCACCGACGCCGAGGGCAACGTAGTCGCCCGGCGTCCGGGCGCGAGCCGCAACGGCCCGACGTTGGTGATTTCAGCGCATCTGGATTCCGTGTTCGGCGAAGGCACCGACGTGAAGGTGCGCAAGGAAGGCAATCGTTATCACGGTGCCGGCATCAGCGACGACGCTCGCGGTCTGTCCGTTCTGCTGACCACGTTACGCGCTCTGCAGGAAAACAAGCTGCGCACTCAGGGCGATCTGCTGATCGTCGCGACGGTGGGCGAAGAAGGTCTGGGTAATCTGCGTGGCGTGAAAGCGCTGTTCCAGAATACCAAAGGCCTGGACGGTTTCATCTCGGTGGACAGCATGGACTCGCCGCGCACACCGCCTGGCGATAGTGAAGTCATCACGCGTGCGGTGGGCAGCCGTCGCTGGCAGATCAACTTCATCGGTCCCGGTGGCCACAGTTACGAAAACTTCGGCTCGCCGAGTGCCGTGCATGCGCTGGGGCGGGCCATCAGCGCCATCTCCGATCTGCAGGCGCCGACTGAACCGAAGACCACATTCACCGTTGCGATTGTTTCCGGCGGCACGGCCATCAACGCCATCGCTGAGAAGGCCCAGCTGCAGCTCGATATTCGTTCCGAATCTTCGAGCGCGTTGGCGGCGTTGGAAGCCCAAATCATGGCGGCGGCAGATCGTGCCGGCGTGGAAGAGGGCAAGCGCTGGGGTGCAGAGCCGGTGCGAGTTGAGCGCACATTGCTCGGTGACCGCCCGGCCGGCGCAGGCAGCAGCGACAATCCCGTGGCTTCAGCTTGGAGCGGCGCGTGGGTGGCACTTGGTCAGAAGGCGCCAACGGCGATTGCAGGCAGCACCGACGCGAACGTTCCGATGGGCTTGGGCATTCCGGCCATCACGGCCTCGGGCGGCGGCCTGGCCGATAAGGCGCATTCGTTAGATGAATGGTATGAACCGGTGAATGCCTGGCTCGGGCCGCAGGGCCTGTTGCTCACGTCGCTGGCGCTGGTAGGCGTCGAGGGTGGCCCCAAACCCTTGCTGCCGCGACGCCCCTGATGGCTACCTGACGTCGGGCGCCGACAAGCCGACAAATGTGTGTCGAATTACTATTCCTAGTGCGACATCTATAGTACAAAACGCTCATCGAAACCCAGGGAGCGCGAGGCGTATGGAGTTGCAGGCACGAGGCGCGTTGTTGCTGGTTGCGTTGGGCTTTTTGGCGGGTTGCGGTGGCGGCGGTGGTGGCAGTGGAACGCTTGGCGGTGCCGTAGGTACGGGCGGTTCAGGTAACACCACCTACACGCCGGGCTCGTTCGCAGCGTCCTCCACGTTGGCGGATCAATGCGCCGCGCCGCGCGCTGGCACCAGTGATCGCAGCGGTTCCACGCTCCTCGAGAACATGTTTCTGCGCTCTTGGACCAATGAAACCTACCTTTGGTATTCCGAGGTGACGGATACCAATCCGTCCAGCTGGTCCACCGACGATTATTTCGACCTGTTGAAGACCAATCAGACCACAGCTTCCGGGCGTGCCAAGGATCGATTCCATTTCACGTATTCGACCGAGGAATGGCAGCAGCTGTCCCAATCGGGTGTCGCGGTCGGCTACGGCGTGGAATGGGTGATTCTGGCCAGCGCGCCACCGCGTCAATTAGTTGTCGCTTACACCGAGCCGAACACACCGGCCGCTGTTCAGAATGTGCCGCGGGGTGCTGAAATATTGATGGCGGACGGCGTGGATATGGTCAACGCCGGCACCAGTTCCGCGGTCGATCAGCTGAACGCGGCGCTGTTTCCGGCGACCGCTGGCGAAACACATACGTTCACCATTCGTGAAGTTTCCGGCGTCACTCGCAGCATCTCTCTGACCAGCGCGGCCATCACTCACACGCCGGTGTTGGTCAGCAGCACCATCAACCAATCGGGCGATACCGTCGGTTATTTGTTGTTCAACGATCACATCGCCACGGCCGAAGGTCAGTTGATCACGGCGATCAACTCGCTGCGCACGGCCGGGGTCGACGATTTGATTCTGGATCTGCGTTACAACGGCGGCGGTTATCTGGATATCGCCAGCGAGCTGAGCTACATGATTGCCGGCAGCGCCAACATTGCCGGCCGGCCGTTCGAGCGACTGGTGTTCAACGACAAGAATCCCAGCACCAATCCCATCACCGGTCAGGCGCTGACGCCGACGCCGTTTCATACGACGGCACAGGGTTTCTCCGCGACGCAGGGCTCTGCGTTGCCGACGCTGAATTTGTCGCGGGTCTATGTCATCACCAGCGGCGGCACTTGCTCGGCGAGCGAGTCCATCATCAACGGTCTGCGTGGCGTCGGCGTGCAGGTGTATCAGATCGGTTCGACGACTTGCGGCAAGCCGTATGGTTTCTATCCGCAGGACAATTGCGGCACGACGTATTTTTCGATTCAGTTCGAAGGTCGCAACGCCGACAACTTCGGCAATTATCCAGATGGCTTCACACCGGCAAATTCTCCTGATGTGGGTAGCGTCGACTTGCAGGGCTGTTCGGTGTCGGACGATTTCACCAAGGCGTTGGGCGATGCGACCGAGCGTCGCCTGGCGGCTGCGTTGGCGTTCCGAGCGAGCGGCAATTCAACTGCGGCCTGTCCCACGGCGAGCGGCGTTGCGCCGATCCCTGGGGTCACGTCGAAACAAACGTTGTCGGCTAGCGAAGGCGTGATGGTCAAGTCGCCGGCGCGCGAAAACCGTATCGTCGAGAAGCCTAAGACTGGGATTGCTTTTTGAGCTTGCGCCACAGCGTCGTGCGGCTGACGCCCAGCCGCTCGCTCGCTTTGGCGTAAGAGCCATCGCTTTCTTCGAGCACGCGTCGAATCAAGTCGAGCTCCGATTCGGTTCGATGCGCTGAGATCGTCGATGTGGGTTTGACGGCGGCGATGCCCGCAATCTCCGGCATCAACTCGCGCAGTTGCATGTCGCCGAGTGCCGCATCGCCTGAGCTCGCCAGCATCGCTACACGCTCCAGTAGATTCTCTAGCTCACGCACATTGCCTGGCCATTCGTAGCTTCGGGCTGCGTCTAACAGCTTCTGCACGCGTGCATCGTTTTCTATATCGATGCCGGTGCGTGCGGCGATCTTTCTCGCCAGATGCGACGTGAGTTCCGGAATATCCTGCCGGCGCTCGCGCAGGCCCGGCAACTCCAGTCGCAGGATGTTCAAGCGATAGTAGAGATCTCGACGGAAGTCGCCGGTGAGGATGCGTTCGCTCAGATCGCGATGAGTTGCAGCGATGACACGAACGTCGACACGAGTGGGCTCGATGGCGCCGACTCGCAATATTTCTTTTTCCTGTAGCACGCGCAGCAGTCGGGTTTGCAGCGAGACCGGCATTTCGCCGATCTCGTCCAGGAAGATGGTGCCGGTGTGTGCCGCTTCGAACAGACCGAGCTTGCCGCCGCGCCGCGCGCCGGTGAACGCGCCTTCTTCGTAGCCGAACAACTCGCTTTCCAGCAACGATTCAGGAAACGCGCCGCAGTTGATGGCGATGAACGGTTGATTGGCGCGCTTGCTCGCAGCGTGAATGCCTTGTGCGAGCAGTTCTTTACCGGTGCCGCTTTCGCCGAAGACCAACACCGTCGCATCGCTGCGCGCGTATTGAGCTGCGAGCGAGCGGGTGTGGACGATGCCGGGGCTGGTGCCGACCAGATCGGTCAATCGATAGCGAACATTGGTCGCCGGCTTGTGTCGACGCGCACGCAGGTCGCGGTCCACGCGCTGAATGGATTCTGGATCCTGACAGGTGAGCACGGCGCCGGTCTGTGCACCTTGCTCGGTAATAGGCAGGCGACTCGTCAGCACAGGCCGCGCGCCGAGCTTCTGCAGCTCATCGATTTCAGCTCGCGGTTGACGCAGCGTCCGCTCCAACGACAGCTCAGGAGCGACATCGCTAAGTTTGCGGCCGATGAGATCCGCGGCTGGCCGTTCCAGCAGTCGCGCCATCGCGGGATTCAAGGTCTCGATTCGCTCGCTCATGTCGACGGCTACAACGCCATCGCGCAGCTGGCCGAGAATGGTGTTCAGGCGCTCGCGTTTGGCGCCTTCCATTCGTGCGAGTCGCGCCATTTCGATGGCATCGTCGAGCGCTTCGCGCACAGCGTCTTCCGAATATAGAAACACGCTCGCCATGCCTTCGGCCTCGGCGAGATCGGTGACCAACCCGGGCGCGACGACGACTTCGATGCCACGAGCGCGTAGCTCACGCACACAATTTCTGGCGTCGTCGGTGGTGCGATAACTGCGTTGCTCGATGCCCAGGCCGAACAATTCGTTGAAGCGTTCGAGTTCCACCGGCAACGCGCCGTGAGTGACCAGTGCTATTCGTGAGGAGATGCTGCGAGCTCGGGCGAGGGCACTCAAAATATCGAAGCCGCCCACCCGCACCAGCACCACCGGCAAGTCGACGTGTTGCCGCAGATACGCGCCGTTGGAACCCGCGGCCACCAGCACATCGATGGGCTGCGACCGGCTCAGCTCGCGAATGTGTTCGACGGCGGTCTCGTAACCGCTATCGAGCACCTCGACCCGGGCGGTTTGGGCGTAAGTCGGTGCGAGGTCGCGAAGCAGATCCTTCAGCCGATGCAGGCTGACCGCGACGATGCGGGGCGGCTCGTTGAGGCGGGTGGCTTGGGCATTCATATATAGAGAGCTGGGGTGCCGGTTGCATTCGGTTTCACAGATGCAACTGTAATGTTTCGTGATTGAAACCGCCAGTTCGACTCAGCTCGAAGCTAAATGGGTATTGACAGTTAAATCAATGGGTTAATCCCGGCTGGCGCGGGCGGGCGCGTGGCATAAGTCTTGCTCTCCCTTTGCAACCCGATTTTTCCTAGGAGATTGCCATGGCTTCCGCTGGATCCAACTTTCGCTCGGCGCTGGCGGCTGAGCAGCCGCTGCAGATCGTGGGCACCATCAATGCGAACCACGCGCTGCTCGCGAAGCGGGCTGGCTACCGCGCGATCTACCTGTCCGGTGGCGGTGTCGCGGCCGGTTCGTTGGGCATGCCGGACCTGGGCATCAACAACCTCGACGACGTATTGACCGACATTCGCCGCATCACCGATGTGTGCGATCTGCCGTTGCTGGTCGACATCGACACCGGCTTTGGCCCGAGCGCGTTCAACATCGCTCGCACCGTGAAGAGCTTGATCAAATTCGGCGCTGCCGCCTGTCACATCGAAGATCAGGTCGGTGCGAAACGCTGCGGTCATCGCCCTGGTAAGGAACTGGTGTCCACCGAAGAGATGGTGGATCGCGTAAAAGCGGCCGCCGATGCCAAGACCGATCCCAATTTCTATTTGATCGCGCGTACCGATGCGATTGCTTCGTTCGGCATCGACGCTGCCATCGAGCGCTCCATCAAGTGTGTCGAAGCTGGTGCCGACGCCATCTTCGCCGAAGCCGCTTACGACTTGCCGACCTATCAGAAGTTCGTCGACGCGGTGAAGGTGCCAGTGCTCGCCAACATCACCGAGTTCGGCAAGACGCCGCTGTTCACCGTACCTGAGCTGAAGAGCGCGGGAGTCGCGATGGTGTTGTATCCGCTCAGCGCGTTCCGAGCCATGAACAAGGCAGCGGAGAACGTGTATGAAGCCATTCGCCGCGATGGCCATCAGCGCAACGTCGTCGACTCGATGCAGACGCGTGAAGAGCTGTACGAGCGCATTGGTTATCACGCCTACGAACAGCACCTCGACGCGCTGTTCAAGGCCAAAAAGTAACTTACAAACTAAAATAGATTGATGCGAAGGAGACTGTAGATGACCGATACGCCAGCCCCGACCGGCTTCAAACCCAAAAAGTCAGTTGCCCTGTCCGGCACCGTCGCCGGCAATACCGCGCTTTGTACGGTCGGTCGCAGCGGTAACGATTTGCACTACCGCGGCTATGACATCCTGGATCTCGCGGCACAGTCCGAGTTCGAAGAAATCGCGCACTTGCTGGTGCATGGCAAGTTGCCCAACGGCGCTGAGCTGAAGGCCTACAAGACCAAGTTGAAGTCACTGCGTGGTCTGCCAGCTGCAGTGAAAGCTGCGCTCGAACAGTTGCCGCCGTCGGCTCATCCGATGGACGTGATGCGCACGGGCGTTTCGGTGCTCGGCTGCGTGACCCCGGAGAAGGACGATCACAATCATGCCGGCGCGCGCGACATCGCTGACAAGCTGATGGCTTCGCTGGGCTCCATGCTGCTGTACTGGTATCACTACGCGCACAACGGCATTCGCATCGAAACCGAGTCGGATGAAGACTCCATCGGTGGTCACTTCCTGCACCTGTTGCATCAGCAGAAGCCGCCGCGCTCCTGGGTCAAGGCCATGCACACGTCGCTGATCCTGTACGCTGAGCATGAATTCAACGCATCGACCTTCACGGCCCGCGTCGTCGCCGGCACCGGCTCTGACATGTTCTCGGCAATTTGCGGCGGCATCGGCGCGCTGCGTGGCCCGAAGCATGGCGGTGCCAACGAAGTGGCGTTCGAGATCCAGAAGCGCTATGACACGCCTGCCGAAGCCGAGGCGGACATTCGTGCCCGCGTCGAGCGTAAGGAAGTGGTCATCGGCTTCGGTCATCCGGTGTACACGATTGCCGATCCGCGCAATAAAGTGATCAAGCAGGTGGCGCTGGATTTGTCCAGGGAAGCCGGCAACACCAAGATGTACGACATCGCCGAACGGCTGGAATCCACCATGTGGGAAATCAAAAAGATGTTCCCCAATCTGGACTGGTTCAGCGCGGTGAGCTATCACGTGATGGGCGTGCCGACGGCCATGTTCACGCCGTTGTTCGTCATCTCCCGGACTTCAGGCTGGAGCGCGCACGTCATCGAGCAGCGCATCGACGGTAAGATCATCCGCCCGAGCGCCAACTACACTGGCCCGGAAGATCAGAAGTTCCTGCCCATCGAGCAGCGCAAGTAAACTCACGCCCAAGCTAACGCCCAGCTATCGCTAAGGCTCTAATGAACACCGCTCATCGCAAACCTCTGCCCGGAACCGAGCTGGATTACTTCGATACGCGCGAAGCGGTCGATGCGATCCAGCCCGGCGCCTATGCCAAGTTGCCGTACACCTCGCGCGTGCATGCCGAGAACTTGGTTCGTCGCTGCGATCCGTCAACGTTGACCGCGTCGCTCAAGCAGTTGATCGAACGCAAACGGGATTTGGACTTCCCGTGGTTCCCGGCTCGCGTGGTGTGTCACGACATCCTGGGTCAGACGGCGCTGGTCGATCTGGCGGGTTTGCGCGACGCCATCGCTGACAAGGGGGGCGATCCTGCGCTGATCAATCCAATGGTGCCGACGCAGCTGATCGTCGATCACTCGCTGGCGGTCGAATACGGCGGTTTCGACAAGAATGCGTTCGCAAAGAACCGCGCGGTGGAAGATCGTCGCAACGACGATCGGTTTCATTTCATCAACTGGACCAAGCTGGCGTTTCGTAACGTGGATGTGATTCCGCCGGGCAACGGCATCATGCATCAGATCAATCTGGAGCGGATGTCGCCGGTGATTCATGGCGTGGATGGGGTGGCGTTCCCGGACACGTTGGTCGGTACCGATAGTCACACTCCGCACGTCGACGCTCTTGGCGTGATTGCCATCGGCGTCGGCGGTTTGGAAGCGGAGAACGTGATGCTCGGTCGCGCGTCGTGGATGCGCTTGCCGGATATCGTTGGCGTCGAACTGACCGGCAAACCCGCTCCTGGCATCACTGCGACGGACGTGGTGCTGGCGCTGACCGAGTATCTGCGTAACCAGAAGGTCGTCGGTGCATACATCGAGTTCTATGGCGAAGGGGCTGCGGCACTGACGCTGGGCGATCGCGCCACCATTTCCAACATGACACCGGAGTTTGGCGCCACGGCGGCGATGTTCTTCATCGATCAGCAGACCATCGACTATCTGAAGCTCACTGGCCGCACCGATGAGCAGGTGAAGCTGGTCGAGACTTACGCCAAGCACACCGGCCTGTGGGCCGACAGCTTGAAGACGGCTGAATACGAGCGCGTGCTCAAGTTCGATCTGTCGACCGTGGTTCGTAACATGGCCGGCCCTTCGAATCCTCATAAGCGCCTGCCCACCAGCGATCTGGCCAAGCGCGGTATCGCGAGCAAATGGGAAGAAGTGCCGGGCCAGATGCCCGACGGCGCGGTGATCATCGCCGCCATCACCAGCTGCACTAACACCAGCAACCCACGCAATGTGATTGCCGCTGGCTTGTTGGCCCGTAACGCGAACGCTCGCGGTCTCACTCGCAAGCCGTGGGTGAAGTCATCACTCGCGCCTGGCTCGAAGGCCGTGCAGCTGTATTTGGAAGAGGCGAAGTTGTTGCCTGAGTTGGAACAACTCGGCTTCGGCATCGTCGCGTTCGCCTGCACCACATGTAATGGCATGTCGGGTGCGTTGGATCCGAAGATCCAGCAGGAAATCATCGACCGCGACCTGTATGCGACCGCGGTGTTGTCCGGCAATCGCAACTTCGACGGCCGTATTCATCCGTATGCGAAGCAGGCGTTCCTCGCGTCGCCGCCGCTGGTGGTGGCGTACGCCATCGCGGGCACCATTCGGTTCGATATCGAGAAGGACACGCTGGGCATCGATAAGGACGGCAAGGCCGTCACGCTCAAAGATCTGTGGCCGACCGATGAGGAAATCGACGCTATCGTCGCCAAGAGCGTCAAGCCCGAGCAGTTCCGCAAGGTCTACGATCCCATGTTCGCGCCGAGTGCGGCGAGCTCGGTGAAGATCAGCCCGCTGTACAACTGGCGAGAGCAGAGCACGTACATCCGTCGTCCGCCGTATTGGGAAGGCGCATTGGCGGGTGAGCGGACGTTGAAAGGCATGCGTCCGCTGGCGGTGCTGCCGGATAACATCACGACGGATCATTTGTCGCCGTCGAATGCGATTCTGTTGGACAGCGCCGCGGGCGAGTATTTGGCCAAGATGGGTTTGCCCGAGGAAGACTTCAACTCCTACGCGACTCATCGTGGCGATCACTTGACCGCGCAGCGTGCGACGTTTGCCAATCCGCAGTTGGTCAATGAAATGGCCGTGGTGGACGGGCAGGTGAAGAAAGGCTCGCTGGCTCGTGTCGAGCCGGAAGGCAAAGTCACTCGCATGTGGGAAGCCATCGAGACCTACATGGAGCGCAAGCAGCCGCTGATCATCATTGCCGGCGCTGACTACGGTCAGGGTTCGTCGCGCGACTGGGCGGCGAAGGGCGTGCGACTGGCGGGTGTCGAAGTCATCGTTGCCGAAGGCTTCGAGCGTATCCATCGCACTAACTTGATCGGCATGGGCGTGTTGCCGCTGGAGTTCAAGCCGGGCGTGACTCGCAAGACGCTGAACATCGACGGCACCGAGACTTACGACGTCGTCGGCGAGCGCAAGCCGCGTGCGGATCTGACGTTGGTAATCCATCGTCGCAACGGCGAACGCGTCGAAGTGGCGGTGACTTGCCGTCTCGATACGGCCGAAGAAGTGTCCATTTACGATGCCGGCGGCGTCCTGCAACGATTCGCGCAGGACTTCCTCGAATCCTCGAAGGTTGCCTAACTAACATCATGGCTCACGCACCTCAGATCAAAATCCCCGCCACCTACATGCGTGGCGGTACGAGCAAGGGAGTGTTCTTCCGCCTGCAGGATCTACCTGCGGCGGCTCAGGTGCCGGGCGCAGCGCGCGACGCGTTGCTGCTGCGTGTGATTGGCAGCCCCGATCCGTACGGAAAGCAGATCGATGGCATGGGGGCCGCCACGTCGAGCACCAGCAAGACGGTGATCTTGTCCAAGAGCACCCAAGCCGACCACGACATCGACTATCTGTTCGGTCAGGTGTCCATCGATAAACCGTTCGTCGACTGGAGCGGTAACTGCGGCAATCTGTCGGCGGCCGTCGGGCCGTTCGCCATCAGCAACGGCTTGGTCGATCCGAGTCGGGTTCCCAAGAATGGCACGGCGGTGGTGCGCGTCTGGCAGGCGAACATCGGCAAGACCATCATCGCGCACGTGCCCATCGTCGACGGCGCCGTGCAAGAGACCGGCGATTTCGAGTTGGACGGCGTGACGTTTCCGGCCGCTGAAGTGCAGCTCGAGTTCATCAGTCCGGCTGCGGACGAAGAGGGCGCGGGCGGCTCGATGTTTCCTACCGGCAAGCTGATCGACGATCTGGAAGTGCCTGGCGTGGGTACGTTCAAGGCGACGCTGATCAATGCCGGCATTCCGACCATCTTCGTCAATGCCGACGCCATCGGCTACACCGGTACCGAATTACAGGAAGCCATCAATAGCGACGCCAAGGCGCTCGCGATGTTTGAAAACATTCGCGCGCACGGTGCGATTCGTATGGGCCTGATCAAAACGCTCGAAGAAGCGGCGAAGCGTCAGCACACGCCGAAGGTCGCGTTCGTGGCGCCACCGAAGAGCTATGTTTCTTCCAGCGGCAAGCAGGTGCAGGCGGGCGACGTGGATTTGCTGGTGCGCGCACTGTCCATGGGCAAGTTGCATCACGCCATGATGGGCACGGCTGCTGTCGCCATCGGCACAGCTGCGGCGATTCCTGGAACGCTGGTCAATCTGGCGGCGGGCGGCGGCGAGCGGAGCACGGTTCGCTTCGGTCATCCGTCGGGCACGCTGCGCGTGGGTGCGGAAGCCAGCCAGGCCGATGGTGAATGGACGGTCACCAAAGCCATCATGAGCCGCAGCGCTCGGGTGCTGATGGAAGGCTGGGTGCGAGTCCCCGGCTGAAGCTTGAGTAAAGTGTGACGCAGCTCACACGAACTTCCCTGAGGTCGCCATTTAAGAACTCCAAACGGCCCGCCGCCTTCAGTGACTGAGGGCGCAAGGCACAGATGATGGTGTCGCGCTCAACACGACAACCACCAGGAGTCTTAGACATGCTTTCTCTTCACACTAATGCTGCTGCTCTGTCCTCGCAGAACGCGGTCGGCAACACCCAGAAGTCCCTCACCACCTCTTTGACCCGCCTCGGCACCGGCTTCCGCGTCAACAGCGCGATGGACGACGCCGCCGGCTTGCAGATCGCTACTCGTCTCGATGCGCAGACCCGCGGCATGGCCGTCGCTCAGCGCAATACGCAGAACGGCATCTCCATGATGCAGACTGCCGAAGGCGCGTTCAGCGAATTGACCAACGTGCTGCTGCGTATGAAGGATCTGGCGACCGAAGCGTACAACGCTTCGTCGACCACCGAAGACGTGGAAGCGCTGCAGGCCGAGTTCGACGCGCTGGGTTCTGAAGTCGCGAACATCATCAAGAGCACGTCCTTCGGCGGCTCGACGCTGTTCAGCGCCGACGGCACGGCGGTGCCGGCTGCAGGTGCGGCCGCTGGTTTGCTGGGTACGGCCGGCGGTATCACGTTCCAGATCGGCGCCAGCGAAAACGAGACGATGGTGGTCGACACTGAAACCGACCTGGAAGATCTGGCGACTGCGCTGGACGCGGTGAGCGCGAACTACGCGCTGGCCACTCCGGGCGTGGGCACCGAGTTGACCGACGGCAACACCATCATCACCACCATCAACGACGCCATCGCGGCGGTCGGCACGGTGCGTGCGAAGCTGGGTGCCGCTTCGAACCGCCTCGACCACGTGTACAACAACTTGGGCAACATGATCACCAACACGACTGCTTCGAAGGGTCGCATCATGGACGTGGACTATGCCCTGGAAACGTCGAACTCGACCAGCAAGCAGTTGCTGTTGCAGGCCGGTACTTCGGCCCTCAAGCAGAGCAGCAGCTTGTCGCAGCTGGTGATGTCGCTGATGCAGTAATCCTCCAGTAATTACTGGTTGAGCACGAGAGCCAACCGTGCCTAGCGGTTGGCTCTTTTTATATATGACAAGGCGACATAACTGGGGCATCTATGGCGGTGGACAGAGTCTCCGCAACGATCGAGTCGCTGGCTCAACATAAAGCCATGCAGTTGGATCAAGCTGCGCTTCGACAAATCGGCTGGCAGCTCCCCGATCCGGCCGCGCTGGCTACCTCCTGGCGCGCTCTCGCTCGAGAACGATGGACGCGAGCGAGCTATTCCCGCACCGATTCGAATGCAGCTCGCGCAGGCACGGCGGCGCTGTTCCGTGAGCCGGCGATCATGCCGACAACGACGACGTACGACCGTTGGTTGTTGCCGGTGTACGCATGGGCGGGAATGCAGCTGATGCTACGGTTGGTCGTCGCTATCGATCGCACGCGACGCAAGCCGGCGCGTCGTGGGTTGCGATTGGCATTGCAGCTCGCACTCGCGCCACCTGCGATGGGCAGCATCGTGCTGCATGTTCAGTCTTCGGAAGACGATATCGAGTTGCTGGTGGCGTGCGAACAGCGGCCGAGCTTGCTGGCGATTCAGCAGGGGCTGCCGAGCATTGCGTCGGTGTTGAGTCGGGCAGGATTACGATTGCGACGGGCGCAGGTCACGCACGGCAATGCGGCGTTGACTGGAGTCAACGAAGACTCGACCGCCATGCTGCCGCCGCATCTGTCCGTCGAGTTGCCGTCGGCGTCGTTGTTTCGAGCCGCGACCGAGGCGGCGATCCTGATCCTGCAGCTACGACCTCGCGGCTGAGTTATCCGAGCGAGCCAATGATGCTGATGTCTCTGTGCTCCGGAATCTCGTTATACGACAGCACCGCCAACCCCGGCGCGAATAAGCGTGCGTAGCGGGCGAGCAGGGGACGAATTTGCGGCATCACCAGCAGCAGCGGCGGCACGCCTTGTTGCTTCATTTGCTCACGCATCACCGGCATGTTGGTCTGCAGCTGCGACAACAGATTCGGATCGACCGGATAGTTATCGAGCGCAATCTTGCCGGTCTGGGTGGCTTGATTGAGCGAGCCGAGCAGCATGTTTTCCAGCTCGCCGGTCAGATTGAACGCCTTCATCTGGCTGGCCTTGCCGAGCAACGAAGCGACGATTTGCCGGCGCAAGGCGCAGCGAACTTCTGCGGCGAGCAGAATGGGGTCCTTGGTAGTGTCGGCGCTCTCCAGCAGAGTGGTGGCGATGGGCACGATGTCTTTCAACGACACATTCTCGGCCAACAACAACCGAAACACCTTCAGCAGCTGACTGTGCGTGAGTGCCTTCTCGACCGCTGCCGACAGCTTCGGCGACAACGCCGACAAACGTTCCAGCAACGCTGGCACGTCTTCATGGCGCAGCAGCTCTGACATGTGCTCACGAACCACCTTTGAAACGTGCGTGGCGATGACGCTCGCGCCGTCCACCACTTGATAGCCCATGCCGAGCGCATTGGCACGTTCGCTGGCGGAGATCCAGATGACTGGCATGCCATACGCGGGTTCGATGCCGGGAATGCCATCGATCTCGCCGTATACCTGAGCGGAAGCGATGGCCATCAACTTGTCGGGATAGACCTCGGCTTCGGCGATGACGCTGCCGTGTAGCAGGATGCAGTACTGCGTCGGCGGCAAGGTCAGATCGTCGCGGACCGCAATGTTCGGGAACAGCAAGCCCATGGACTCGCTCATGGTCTGGCGCACGCCTTTGAGACGAACCTCGAGCGGCGCGCCTTGGCCGCGATCGATCAGATTCACCAGCTTGTAGCCGACGCTGACCGACAGCGGCTCGACGAACGGCAGACTGCGCCAGTCCAGCTCAGGGGCGGGTTGAGCAATGACGGCAGCTTCGGTAGCTGCATTCTCATCCGGCGCGATCACACGTTTGCTCATCCGCGAGCCAGCGAAACCGAGCACGGCTGCGAACGCGAGGAACGTCATCCACGGCATGCCAGGGATCGCACCCAGCACCAACATCATGCCGGCCGCGCCATACAGCACGCTCGGCG
>NZ_JAEUPY010000433.1 GCF_016790065.1 Steroidobacter sp. | reverse complement strand
GCTTTCGCCAGGATCTCGCGTCGTACCATGTCAGCACGGTAGATCTCTGGGTTGCCGCGATGATGTACTCGGGCGAACGTCGTCGGCGTGCGGTTGCCGTGATAGGCAGACCAATCGTAACGGTAGCTCAGATTCAGAACTCGGAACTTGTGAGCGCCGGCGGGCAGAGATCGGTTCAATTGCCACGCCGCGCGATAGATATCCATGTACTCGCGGTAGGCCCAGCCGACGTTGTAGTTGAACATCAGCCGACGTGCGGTCGCTTCGTCGTAGCGATTGGCGGTGATCAGTCGATCGAGCTCGGCTTGATCTTCGCTGGCGCCGAATTCCATGCCGAAGGTGTAGACGCCGGCCTTGTACAGCAGCGGAATCAGGCGTTGCGTCAGCAGCAGGTTGTGCTTGATGGCGTGGTCTTCGGCAAGGAACACGATGTCGTGGCGGTCGAACTTGCTGACGACGTATGCCTCGGGCTCGCTCGCGTGAGCCGCGACGTAACGCGCCAACTCGGCGGCTCGCTCGTCGCTCAGCGGCGCGGACGCGCCAGCTGGCAGCGACTGCGCAAACGCCAAGCACACCAGCAGCATTGAGGCAATGCGCTTCATGCGTCAGCGCACGCGCCGATAGATCTTCGGAATATCTGCGTACTCTCGAATACTTCGCCAGTACGCCTCGAGACTCTTCGGCCGGCCACTCAGATCCGGAAACGCCGGATGCTGTCTCTGCGCTTCGAGCCAATTCTGCTCCGTCAGAAACTTCTCATCGATAGTGCATGCCTCAGCCGCTCGCAGCGGCTTCACAAACACATAACCATCCGCCAGGTCGTGCAGGCGAAAATCCTGATGACCAATAGCGAAGTAGCTGTCATCTCGCAATTCACCGAGCGGCGTACCGACCAAATCAAAGCCCACCGGCGCATTGCGACGCTTCGCCATCACTTGCTCGAGCGCGCCGCCAGCCGGCTGCACCAAGTCGTCCGGTCCACCGGTCTGGCTATAGAACGGCCGATGCAACAGGATGTTGAAAACTTTCCCCGGCGCGAGCCGGTACAACAGATTCCCCATGCTCCGATCTTCGAGCCGATAGAAACCTTCAGACAGATAGTCATTCACCGGCAGCGTGTAGCGCGTGTACGCGTGGCCGGTGCCCGTGAGAATCAGGATTTTGTCGCCCTTCGACAGGACTTCGCGCTGAATCAAGTCGACCCGATAACGTTCGGTATCGCCTTTCGGAAACACGCGTTGCATGTTGTCCGGCGTGCCCACGCCATTGAAGCCGTCCCAGTTGAATTTGTAACTGAGATTGAGAATGCGGAACTTGCGCGCGCCCACAGGCAATGAACGGTTGAACGCCCAGGCCACTCGATAGATGTCCATGTACTCCTTGAACACCCAGCCGACGTTGTAGTTGAACATCAGCCGTCGCGCGACCGACTCGTCGTAGCGTTCTCCTGTCACCAGCGCATCCAACGCGGCCTGATCTTCGCTGGCGCCGAATTCCATGCCGAAGTTGTAAACGCCAGCTTGATACAGCTGCGGAATCAGCCGATGCGCCAACTCCAAGTTGTGTTTGACCCGATGCTCCTCTCCCAGCAGCACGACGTCGTAACGCTTGACCTTACTGAGGATGTATTGCTCCGGAGTCGCGCCGTGCTCCTTGAGGTAGGTCGCAAGGCGCTGAGCCTCGGCATCTGCCAGCGGCGTCGATGCGTACGCCGCCGCTGAGCCGGCGAGCATCAGCCACAACGCAGCCCACTTCACAAACGTGTTCATCAATCGCATAGGCGTCTCAATCAGATCCCGTCGGCTCGCGACAAAGTGCTCATCCATCGCATGAGCATTTCAAGCTAGATCAGTTCAGGCCACGCTGGAGAGTCATCAATCGCACGTCCATTTCGAGCGGGCTCAGTTCAGGTCTCGGTAGCGTTGGCGCGTATCCACGTACTCGCGGATCTTGTCCAGGTACTGCTGGCGCGTAGCCGGCTTCGGGTTGATGCCGGGAAAATCGGGCAGCTCCCGCTGTGCCTGCGGCCAGTTCTGGTCGGTGAGGAAGGCCTCGTCGATCTCGCAGCCCCGAAAGTTCTCGATGGGCATCTCGTAGATGTAGCCGTCAGCAAGATCGCGCAGGCGAAAGTCGGAATACCCCGTCGCGTAGTAGCTGTCGTCAGCAAGCTCGCCCATCGGTGTGCCGACCAGATCGAAGCCCACGCGTCGCCCCTTCAGCCCAGTGAACACCTGATCGAGCGCGCCATTCGCAGGACGCACCTGGCCGCCGAATTTCCCGGGAAACGGCTGATGCAGCAGGATGGTGACGACCTTGCCCGGCGCCAACTTCAGCAGCCGATTGCCCAAGTGCCGATCGTCGAGCCGCACAAAACCCTCGCCGTTGTAATCAGGCATGGGCATCGCGTAGCGAGTAAATGCATGCACGGTCCCGGTCAGCACCAGCAATTTTTCGCCGCGTGCCAGGATTTCTCGCTGTACCACCTCAGCACGATGAGCATCCGCCGGGCCCTTGTAGTAGACCTTGGCCATCGCGGCCGGCGTGCGTGCGCCAGTGAAGGCGGCAAAGTCGTAACGGTAGCTGAGATTCAGAATACGGAACTTGCGAGCCCCGGCCGGCAGCGAGCGATTCAACTCCCACGCAACACGGTAGATATCCATGTATTCCTTGAATACCCAACCGACGTTGTAATTGAACATCAACCGTCGCGCGACCGACTCGTCGTATTTCGCTCCCGTCACCAGCGTATCCAACGCGGCCTGATCTTCGCTGGCACCGAACTCCATGCCGAAGTTGTAGATGCCCGCCCGGTACAGCAACGGGATCAACCGCTGCGCCAGCTTCAAGTTGTGCTGGAGCGCGTGATCTTCGGCCAGCAACACGACGTCGGCGCGCTCGAACTTGCGCAGAACGTATTGCTCGGGAGTGGTGACAACGTTCGCCAGTCCTTGCGACAACGTCGCCGCTTCGGCAGCTGTCAGTGGTCGTGGAGTCGCTAGAGTTGTCGCGGCAACGACCAGCAGCGCTAGTCCGATGCACGCAAGGCTGATGCCGCGTGACGCGCCGATCATTGTTCCCCCACGTCGTTCTTGTCGTAAGCTCAGTGTATGGGGGCCCCTATGACCGAACAATCCTCTGCAAACGTATTCAACGATGACTACGCACAGCGGCGCGTTAGCATCGCCCCGGCTGCTATTGAAGAAGACAACTTGTCGCCCAAGACGCGCAAACCCACATCGCTCGACATCGCCGAACTCGCGAACGTATCGCAAGCAACTGTTTCCCGCGCTCTGCGAGGCAGCCCGCTGGTCAACGCCGAGACGCGCGAGCGAGTGCTCGAGATCGCCCGCAAGCTGCACTACCGGACCGACCGTAGCGCCGCCGGATTGCGTTCAAGGCGCAGTGGCACGCTGGCGCTGCTGCTGTTCGAAGAGTCCAGGGACGAAGCGCAGATCAACTCGTTCTTCCTGTCGATGCTCGGCCACATCACTCATTGCGCGGCCCGGCGCGGCTTCGATCTATTGTTGTCGTTCCAGCAATTGAGCGATGACTGGCACACCGACTACGAAGTCAGCAACCGCGCCGATGGCTTGATCCTGCTCGGCTACGGCGATTACCTAGAGTATTTGCAGCGACTGAGTCGCTTTGCCGAGTTCAGTACCCACTTCGTGGTGTGGGGCCCGGTCATCGAAGGCCGCCCCGGTCACTTCGTCTCCTGCGACAACGAACTCGGCGCACGACTGGCGGTAGAGCATCTGTTGAGGCTCGGCCGTCGCAGCATCGCATTCATCGGCAGCGCATCGGATCACAGTCCCGAGTTTCAGCGCCGTCATTGGGGCTACACACAAGCGCTGCGTGGCGCCGGGCTCGAACCGGACGCACGCTTGCACTACGAAGCCAAGAGCCTGGAGGCCGAAGGTTATCGCGCCGGCATGGCCTTGATGGACTCGCAAGCGCGCTTCGACGCCGTGTTCACCGCCAGCGACTTGATCGCGACCGGCGTCGTTCGTGCACTTCAAGACCGAGGCCTGCGAGTCCCCGAAGACGTTGCCGTCGTTGGCTTCGACGACATCGGCCCCGCGGCGCATTTCAATCCGCCGCTCACCACAGTGCGACAGGACACTCGCCTGGCTGGCGAACTGCTGGTGGACAATCTCATCAAGCTCATCGAGGGGCGCCGTGTCGAGTCACGCGTGATCGCGCCTGAGCTGGTGATTCGCGACTCCTGCGGCTACCGACCGACGCCTTAGCTCACTGCAATCGTATTCAACGATCGGGAGCGCGCGAGGCGCTTCAGAATGTCGTATCGACCCTGGTCGCTACGTCATCGTTGAGGAATACCAATGCAGCTATTGCCCTGGTGGCGTGGCGCCGTCATCTATCAGATCTATCCGCGCAGCTTCGTCGACGCGAACGGCGACGGCACCGGCGACTTGGCCGGCATCAACTCGCAACTCGACTACGTGGCCGATCTCGGTGTCGATGCGATCTGGATTTCGCCCTTCTTCAAGTCGCCGATGCGGGACTTCGGCTATGACATCAGCGACTACCGGCAGGTGGACCCGATCTTCGGCACGCTGGAGCATTTCGACCGGCTGCTCGACCAAGCGCATCGACGCGGCATTCGAGTCATCATCGATCAGGTGCTCAGCCACACTTCCGATGAGCACCCTTGGTTTCAGGCTAGCCGCAACAGCCGTGACGGCGATAAAGCCGACTGGTACGTGTGGGCCGATCCGCGCCCCGACGGCACGCCGCCCAACAATTGGTTGTCGATCTTCGGCGGCTCGGCATGGCAATGGGAACCCAGGCGCGGCCAGTACTACCTGCATAA
>NZ_JAEUPY010000427.1 GCF_016790065.1 Steroidobacter sp. | reverse complement strand
AAAGACGTGCACACCATTACCGATGACATGCTCGTGATCGTTCCGGTGCGCAACCTGGTGCTGTTCCCCGGCACCGTGGTACCGGTGGCCATCAACCGCGACCGCTCGCTGGCGGCTGCGCAGGAAGCCGTGCGTAACAATCGCAAGGTCGGCTTCCTGTTACAGCACGACGCGGATCTGCAGGCACCCACCGGCAGCGATCTGTATACGATCGGCACGGTCGCCAACATCGTTCGCTATGTGACCGGTGCCGACGGGACACATCACCTGGTCGTGCAAGGCGAGCGACGTTTCCGCGTGCTCGATTGGCAGAACGGTCTGCCATTCATGGTCGCGCGCGTCGAATACTTGCCCGATGCGGGCCACGTCGGCAGCGACGTGGAAGCGCGCGCGCTCAATTTGAAGCGTCTCGCCGCCGAGGCCATCGGCCTGTTGCCGCAAGCGCCGGCCGAATTGTCCAACGCCATTCAGTCGGTGGAGTCCGCCTCGACGCTCGGCGACCTGGTGGCCAGCTTCATGGACGTGAAGCCCAACGAGAAACAGGAGCTGCTCGAGACCTTCGATCTGAAAGTGCGCCTGGAGCGAGTCAGCGAATTGTTACAAAAGCGCATCGAGGTGTTGCGACTCCAGCGGCAGCTGGAAGAAAAGACGCGCGACGCCATCGACGAGCGTCACAAGGAAGTCCTGTTGCGTGAACAGCTGCGCCAAATCCGTAAGGAGCTGGGCGAGGATGGCGAATCGGGCGCGGAAGTGGCCGAGCTGAGGGAAGCCATCGAGAAGGCTGGCATGCCGGACGACGCACGCGAGCAAGCCGAGAAGGAGCTGAAGCGTCTGGAGCGCATGTCGGATGCGAGCGCCGAGTACTCGATGCTCCGCACCTGGCTGGATTGGATGATTCAGTTGCCCTGGTCCAAGCTCGACAAGGAGTCCATCGACATCGAACACTCACGCAAAGTACTCGATGAGGATCACTTCGGGCTGGATAAGATCAAGCGACGCATCGTCGAGTACCTCGCCGTGCGCAAGCTGAATCCGCAGGGTCGTAGCCCGATCCTGTGCTTCGTCGGCCCGCCGGGCGTGGGCAAGACGTCGCTGGGCCAGAGCATCGCGCGTTCGCTGGGCGTGAAATTCGCGCGCGTCAGTTTGGGTGGCGTACATGACGAGGCCGAGATTCGCGGTCACCGTCGCACGTACATCGGCGCGCTTCCGGGCAACATCGTCCAGGCAATCCGTAAGGCTGGCACGCGCAACTCGGTGCTGATGCTGGACGAGATCGACAAGCTCGGTGCCGGTATCCAAGGCGATCCGTCGGCGGCCTTGTTGGAAGTGCTCGATCCGGAGCAGAACAACACGTTCCGAGACAATTACCTCGGCGTGCCGTTCGATCTGTCCAAGGTGGTGTTCATCGCCACGGCCAACATGCTCGATACCATCCCGGGCCCGCTGCGAGATCGTATGGAAGTGATTGAGCTCACCGGTTACACCGAGGATGAGAAGGTAGAGATTGCCAAGCGCTACCTGGTGCGCCGGCAGCTCGAGGCCAATGGTTTGAAGCCGGAGCAGGCTTCGATCACGGACGAGGCGATACGCCAGATCGCGCAGGATCACACTCGCGAGGCTGGCGTGCGTAACCTCGAGCGCATGATCGGCGCGGTCCTGCGTAACGTGGCGGTGAAGATCGCCGAGGGCACGGTGATTCAGCAGACGATCGATGTCGGCGAGATCGCGCCCATTCTCGGTGCCCCGCGCTTCGAGAACGAAGTGGCGATGCGCGTCAGTGTGCCCGGTGTTGCGACCGGGCTGGCGTGGACGCCGGTGGGCGGTGACATTCTGTTCATCGAATCGACGCGCGTGCCGGGTAACGGCAAGCTGATCCTGACCGGTCAGCTCGGCGATGTGATGAAGGAGAGCGCGCAGGCAGCGTTGTCATTGATGAAGTCGCAGGCTGCGCGGCTCGGCATCGACGCTACGGTGTTCGATAAGAGCGACGTGCATATTCACGTACCAGCCGGCGCGATTCCGAAGGACGGCCCGAGCGCGGGTGTGGCGATGTTCACTTCGCTGGTCTCGTTGTTCACCAACAAGACGGTGCATAACGACCTGGCGATGACCGGCGAGATCAGTCTGCGCGGACTGGTGTTGCCGATCGGCGGCGTCAAGGAGAAGACCGTGGCCGCGCATCGCGCCGGTATCCGCAAGGTGTTGCTGCCGGCACGCAACCGCAAGGACTTGGAGGATGTGCCGAAGAGCGTGCGTGACGATGTCGAGTTCGTGTTTTGCGAACGTGTCGATGACGTGGTCCGTGAAGCACTGGGCATCCAGTTGAACGTCACTCAGGTCAACGCCGCCGCTTGATCTCACCAATGTAACGAGCCGCGGGCGAGCCCTTCGCCCGCGGCCGCTTAACCTAGCCTGAACTCTGTCAGCATGCCGTCAGTTGCGCTGGCACGCGTAATGCACCCCAATCCGCATGAATCGCATTGCAAGATTGGCGCGAAAAGAGTAATCAGTGAGTCATGTTCCGCACTCGACCGAGTGAGATGCGCAACTTAAGCGCGTTCCAGCGTCGCATTCTGCGAGCTGCGCCGGTCTTCATTATTCCTTCTTTGTCATTGCCGACGTTCTTTACAGGTCGGCATCACGCTAGGACGCACCTCCGTAGCGCACGTCGTCACGGAACATGTTCGGCCATGGATCAGTCTTTGAGAGTAGGGTTGTCGGCAATTGCCCTGATGGATTGCAAGCGCAACCCTCAGTCACTCGCATGCATGCATGAGAGTATGCTGGTTACGAATTAGGACAGTGTGAACTGTGCACCGGAGCATGCTGTCGTAACGTGTGTATATAGAACCGCGGGTGGGGGACAGATTTAAATCTGTCCCCGTCAGCCCGCAGATTGGAGGGCGGTTCGATGCAGTCAGACAGCCCCAGAGGAAGCTCGCAACGCGGCGAGAGCTTCGTCGAGGCCTTGAGCGCCTACAGCCGGTTCCACCGTGCGCAGCACTGGTCAGGCACCTTCGGCGAATTTCTTCGCACCGTTGTCCCAGGCAATACGCGGCAACTCGCGCGTACCAGCCACGAATATTTATGGGACATGCTCAATTGGTTCGGCAAAAACTCGCCGGGCGCCAACACCACTGCCGCAGCTAACGGCACTGGCAGCTCGAATGGCGAAAGT
>NZ_JAEUPY010000389.1 GCF_016790065.1 Steroidobacter sp. | reverse complement strand
GCTTTCGCGAGCAGCTGTCACATCGGCAACCTGCGTTGATCCTGCTCGATCTGCAAATGCCCGGGATGGATGGCATCGAGGCGCTGCGCTATCTGGCGCGCCAGAATGTGACTTCCGGCATCTTGCTGGCGAGCGGCATGGATCAGCGAGTGCTGGCGAGCGCGCGGCAGTTGGGCGAATCGTTGGGCTTGAAAATGCTCGGCACGTTGCAGAAGCCGGCCATGCTCGAAGATATCGAGACATTGCTGGCCAAGCATCTGGAGCCCAGCTCGCGCATCTCGGTGGAGGAGCTGCGCACTGCCATCGATGAGCACGAACTCATCGTTCACTATCAACCCAAAGTGGTGCGCGCGGCCAACGATTGGCAAGTGCGTAGCGCTGAGGCGCTGGTGCGCTGGCGTCATCCGCGACTGGGCCTGCTATATCCGGGCGAGTTCTTGCCGTTGGCCGAACAGTCCGGCTTGATCGTCGATCTCACCGACTTCGTGCTCACCGATGCCATCCGGCAGATCGGTCACTGGAGCACGCGTGGTTTGGATCTCGGCGCGGCGGTGAACTTGTCGCCTCGCTTGGTGCAGGATCTGGAATTCCCTGAGCGCTTGTCGCGCGTGCTGCGTGAGTTCGAAGTGCGTCCGGAACAGTAGACGCTCGAAGTGACCGAAGCAGCGTCGGTCGACGATCCCGAGTTGGTGATGGATATTTTTACGCGGCTGCGCGTGAAGGGCGTCGGCCTGTCGCTCGATGACTTCGGTATCGGCACGTCGTCGTTGACGCTGCTCTACAAGATGCCGTTCAGCGAAGTGAAGATCGACGGCTTGGTGATTTCCGAGATCGCACAAAGCAAGGCGGCGGCGACCGTGGTGCGCGCCATCGTCGAGCTCGCACACAATCTGTCGCTGACTGCGTGCGCCGAAGGCGTCGAGAACTCGCCGGCGTTCGAGTTCCTGGAACAATGCGGCTGCGATGCTTTGCAGGGCGACTTCATTGCGCCGTCCATGCCGGCGGCGGAGATCGAGGCGTTCATCAACGTGTGGAACGGCAGTTCGGATCACACGCTGATGCCGGTCGTACGGAAGTAATAGACGACGGCACCACTTCGCCGAGGTGGTGTCGTTCTGGATTAGGCGTCGATCAGCCAGCGAGGCGCTTCTTGTCCTTGCTCTGACGCAGTAGATGCAGCGGCGCCGTCAACGTGATGCGCGTGCCGGCGCCCGGCTCATCGAAACTGATCTGACCGCCGAGCATGCGTGCGCGGTACTCCATGATCTTCAATCCCATGCCCGGCCGGCCTTGTGCGAGGCCGGCGCTCAAGCCGATGCCGTCGTCGGCGATGGACAGCTGCAACTTGCGGCCGGTGGAACGCAGATCGATGTTGATCGACGTGGCGCGCGCATAACGAGCGGCATTGGTCGACGCTTCCTGCGCAATTCGATAGAGGTGCGTGGCCGCGCCTTCTTCGAGATCCGGCAGCTTCTGACCGCCCGTCGTGAAAGTGCACGCGAGGCTGTACATGTCGGTGCAGCGAGCGACCAGGTGCTTCAACGCTTCCGGTAGACCGCCGCGCTCTAGATTCACTGGCGCCAGACCGCGAGCCAACGACCGCGTGCTTTGAATCGCGCGCGCCAGCAGGTCGGTGATCTTGGTCACTTGCGCCGAGTATTGAGCCGACTCGCGCGCCATCTGCATCTCGAGGCCTTTCATGAGCAACGACAGTCCGGTCAATTCCTGACCGAGGCCGTCGTGCAAGTCGCTGCCCAGTCGACGTTGTTCGCGGTTGGAGATTTCCAGAATCTCCTGCTCCAGCTCTTTGCGCTGAGTGACTTCGTGCACCGTGCACACCAAGCCCGACACAGTGCCGTGATCGCGCAAGGGAACGTGCGTGAAGGTGAACCAGCGCACCGAGCCATCGAGCCCGATCCAGGCGCGCTCTTGATCGGTGAGCGGGCGGCCGGTGCGCATGGTGGTGACGGCCTGGCCTTCGATGTCGACCACGTTCTCTTCGGTCCACAGCTCGGAGAGCTTGCGGCCCAGTACTTCCTCGCGCTTCTTGCTCAAAGTGTCGAGCAGCGCGCGATTCACGACCGTCACGCGATTCTCGGTGTCCACCGCATAGATGATCTCGGGCAGGCTGTCGATCAGCGTGCTGAGCAGGATGCGTTGCTCTTCCAACGCCGTCTCGGCGCGTCGTCGTTCGCGACGCACGCGGGCTTCGGCCAGCGCGCGATCGACCACCATGGGCAGGCGTTGCAGCCGGTCCTTGAGCACGTAATCGGTGGCGCCGCTCTTGAGTGCTTCGATGGCGCGCTCTTCACCGAGCGAGCCGGACACGAAAATGAAAGGGATATCGGCGGAGCGCTCTAACACGATGCGCAAAGCCGTGAGACCATCGAAGCCGGGCAGCGTGTAGTCGGCCAGCACCAGATCCGGTGGTGTGCCGGCCAACGCCGCTCGAAAATCGCTCTCGGACGTCACGTGCCGCCACGTAATGTCCAGATCGTTCCTCGCTAGCTGCAATTGAATCAGCTCGGCATCGTTCGGGTCGTCCTCCAGCAGGACGAAGTGCAACGGTTCTGTCGAATCCTTTTTCATGACCAGATCTTCCGAGGGTGCGCAGCTCGCGGGTGTTGCGGCCGTCGTGTAGAACGCACCGACGCCGACCGTATCATCATGTGAGCACTGTGGAAAATGGGGATTGCTCCATCCTTGTGCCGTCGCAAAACTGACGGTAGAAGGCGGGAGGCAGCAGCCTCTGTCGAGGAAAGACTATGGCCGATCCAACAAGGATCCTGATCGTCGATGACCATCCCTTCGTGCGCGAAGGGCTGAAACAATTGCTCGCAGGACAAAGCGACTTCGTTCTGCAAGGGGAGGCGGCCTCGGTGCAGGCTGCGCAAACCGCTATTCAAGGTGAAGAACCCGACGTCGCGGTCGTCGATCTGGCGCTCGGCCCGGATGACGGCATCGAGCTGGTGCGCTGGATTCGTAGCGGCCATCCCAATGTCCGGGTGCTGGTGTTGTCGATGCAGGACGAAGCCCTCTATGCCGAACGCCTGCTGCGTTTGGGCGTCAGTGGTTATGTAATGAAGAACGTGGCCGGCACCGATTTTCTAGGTGCTCTACGCAAAGTCGCGCGCGGCCAGCGACACGTCAGCTCCGCCATGGGCGAGCGTTTGCTCAGCCAAGTAGCGCGCGGTCGCTCGCCAGCCGCGGATGAAGATCCGGTGTCGGCGCTGACCGAGCGTGAGCTGGAAGTGTTTCGCTTGATCGGCGAAGGCATCAGCACTCGCGAAATCTCCCAGCGCCTCGACCTGTCGATGAAGACCGTCGATGCGCACCGTCGCCACATGCGCGAAAAGCTCAACCTGCGTTCCACCAGCGAGCTGATCCGCTATGCCACCCAGTGGGTGTCAGACAAGGGTGGCACCCCCGGCGCCAGTCCCGCCGCGGCCCCTAACGGAACTCACTGAGTAAACGCTACCAAACCTGCCGCAGGCCCGCTCGCCGAGTGTGACGCAGTTCGCACTCGGGGCCTGCTCGATTCCTGGTTGGTACCGCTCTCCAACAGCTAAGTATTTGCTCAGCTTGGAATTATTTATCCAAGCGAGACGCCCGCCACACTCTTGGCAAAGACGCGCCGACCGCGTGTGACATTAGGGGAGTGGCTGATACCCCCTACACCTCCGCTCCAACACCATGCGCAGACACGGTGAGCGGGCTACCCCTTTATCCCCCCGCGCCGTCCAGGTGCGTATGGCCTTTGTCGATCCGCTTGCAGGGAACAGCACGGCTTTGAACACAGCGAAACCAATCGATCTCGCCAGCGGCGGCACGATGCCAGCCGAGGCCGGACTGCGCTCGACGCTGCAGACCGAAACGTTGCGACAGCTGGTCGCTGCGGTCGGCGATACCGTGTTCGTGGTGGATCGCAGCCTGCGCATCCTGATGGCCAATCGCGGCCTCGGCGAGCGTAGCGCCAAGCAGCTCGAAGGCACGCTGATCACCGATTTGTTTCCGCAGAGCCTGCACGCTCGCGCGCTGTCGACGTTGCATCGAGTGTTGGCCAACGGTCAGGTCGACGGTTACGTCGCCGAGATCGAAGGTAACGACGGCCAGTCGCGGCACTTCGACGTGCGCGTCAGTCCGATTCGCGATGACCAGAAGATCGTCGCGTTGGCCGTGGTCACCAGCGAAACCACCGAGCAGGTGCGGGCCGAGCGAGCCATCGCCACCCAGGCTCGCATGATCGAATCGATGCTCGAAGGCGTTGCCGTGATCAACGAGCAAGGTGTGATCGAGATCACGAATCCGGCCTTCGATACCTTATTCGGATATCGGCGCGGCGAACTCATCGGCCGCAACATGTCGATGCTGGCCGGCTGGCCGTTCGAGCAGCCGGAGCGTTGGCAGCCGCTGTCGGCCAAGCAGGGTCGTTCCATGCAAGTGGAGTTCGACGGACGGCGTGCCGATGAATCCCATTTCAACGCGCTCGGCGTGTTGTCGCGGTTCGAAGTGGCAGGTCGCAATCACAGTCTGCTGGTGCTTCAGGATGTCAGCGAACGCAAGCAGCTGGAGCGAGCCATCCTGCAAGCGGTCAGTCGCGAGCAGTACCGCATCGGGAACGATCTACACGACGGCCTCGGTCAGGAGTTGACCGGCATTGCACTGATGTTGCGAGGCCTGGCTGGCCGCCTGACCACGGAATACCCGACGATTCTTCCGGAAATCGAGGGCATTACGCGACTGGTGAACAGCTCGATCGAGAGCACTCGGGCACTGGCGCGCGGCCTATCGCCGGTCAATTTGGAGCGTGGCGGGTTGTCCGACGCCCTGGACGGCTTGGCAATGCACGCTGCGGAGCTTTATAGCGTCGACGTCACTTGTACTCATCGTGTGAAGACCATTCGCCCGTTGAGCACCGAATTAGCCAATCATCTGTATCGGATCGCGCAGGAAGCGGTTCGCAACGCGGTCCGGCATGGCCAGGCGCGGTCTATACGACTGCATTTGCATGGGGCGCGCGCTAAGGTTCGGCTGACGGTAACCGACGACGGCATCGGTATGCCGTCTGATGCGGTGGACGCGCCGGGCATGGGCCTGAAGATCATGCGCTACCGTGCGCGGATCCTAGGCGGCGAAGTTCGCTTCGAGCGCGCT
>NZ_JAEUPY010000351.1 GCF_016790065.1 Steroidobacter sp. | reverse complement strand
GCACCGTGCTCGCGAATTTCGATGCCGCCGAAACGCTGCGCCTGATTCAGGAAGAGTCCGTCACCATCGTCTGGTTGGTGCCCACGATGGCGGCGCTGCTGCTGCAGGTTCCCGGCATCGACACGTGCGACCTCACGTCTTTGCGAGCCATCGGATTCGTCGGCTCGATGTTGCCGGCCGCGATCCGCGAGCAGGCGATGGCGCGACTGTGTCCCCATATCTATGAAGGCTACGGCTTGCAGGAGACCGGCTTCCTCACGATCAGCAATCCCGAAGATCGGCTCCGCGCACCCGACTCCGTCGGCCGCCCCCTGCTGTTCTCCGACGTTCGCGTAGTCAATCCGAACGGCGAACGCGTTGCCGTGGGCGAGATCGGCGAGATCATCGGCCGCACGCCCAACTGCATCACCGAGTACTTCCAGAGCCCGGCCAAGAACGCCGAGGTCTTCCGCGACGGATGGTTTCACACCGGTGACCTGGGATGCTTCGACGCGGACGGATATCTGTACATCTGTGGACGAGTCAAGGACCTGATCATATCCGGCGGACAAAACATACATTCCTCGGAGATCGAGGCAACGCTCATGGGCTTCGCCGGCGTCGCGGATTGCGCGGTCGTGGGATTGCCGCACGAAGTCTGGGGAGAAGTGGTCACCGCAGTGATCGTGACCGTTGGCGACACAACGCCAACGACAGAGCAGGTCCAGGACTTCTGCCGCGCAACGCTGTCCAGCTTCAAAGTCCCGAGAATCGTGCGGTTCCAGAGCGACCCGCTGCCGCGAACCGCGACCGGCAAGGTCCAGAAATTCCTGCTCGTCGAGCGCTATCGCTCCGCGAACTGAGCGGGCACTCAGATCTTGCCGACGCCCCACATTTCGATGGCGACGCGCCAGCCCTGCGGCAGCTTCTTCCAGACATAGACGGTGCGGAAATCCATCGCTTCCTTCGTGGCCGGCGGATTCGGCTTGCAGTGGAGCACGAGAAAGGCGGCGTACGTGGTCGCGGACGCTACCGCCTGCTCACCCGTAAGTGTCAGCTTGCAATGTTTCTGCCCATCGGGCCCCAGACCGGCCCAATGTTCTTCGAGCGCCTGAACCGCGGATTTCATACCGCGTGTCACACCCGCTTCGCCCTCACCCACCATGACGACATCGGGGGCGTACAACAGCTCGGCAACTTTGGCCGGCGATGCGCCGCCCATCAATGCAGTCTCCACCGTGGCCATCTCGGCCTTGATCTCCTGCAGAGTGTCGGCCCTGGCAGCCACGCTTGTAACGACTGTGCTGAGGAGCAAAGCCACTGTCACGGCGCCACTGGTGAATGCTCGGGTGGAAATCATCGTGCTGCTCCTGTGCTGGTTCGCCCGCAACTGCGCAACGCGCAGCCGTAACGTGCGCAGTGATCCTATCGAGGCGGGTCGCGATGAAATATCCCCAAGCGGCAAGTCTATTCATGCCTCGCTGCTGCCGGCCTGGCCGCGGAGTATTCTCCTGCACGAAGACGAGGGACTAGAGATGAGCAGGCGTATTCACGAGTTGATGAATCTTGCCGGGCGCACCGCGCTGATCACCGGCGGATCGCGCGGTCTTGGATTGCAGGTCGCCGAGGCGCTCGGCGAAGCGGGAGCCACACTGATGCTGACGGCCCGCAAGGAAGCGGACCTGCGTGAAGCGACCGAAGCGCTCGCTGCA
>NZ_JAEUPY010000292.1 GCF_016790065.1 Steroidobacter sp. | reverse complement strand
CAACCGCTGGCGGCAACGAGCGCCAACGCAGCAATACCTGCCTTCAGCGTGGTGGAGATGGTGTTCTTCATGACTTCTTTCCCCTTCATAACGGGTCGGATAAAAAAGGACCAGAGCGACAAATTTTCACGGCCTCTTAATCCACGAGAGTTATGGCTGGTTCCCGTGAATCAGGCCGGTCAGCTTTCGTTGTTGTAAAAGCTGCCGGCGTGGCCGAGCGCGGAGGATACAAGATTGGACCAACGCGATAAAGCACATTGGCTCAATCGTCGTGGGGACGCGACAGGGTTACCAGCAGGTAGCGGGCCCGCGCTGGCCGCGATCGTTGATTGTGATGCTGGTGCAGCCAGAGTCTGCCACCTGGCCGCCTTGAGCCGCTGCCGTCAGAGTGAACGTGGTATCGGTCACGCCGCTGATCGAGACTCGGTAGTGGCCGCCTGAAGTGAGGGCATCGGCGGCGCCTTGACCCGCGGCACAGTCTGCGACGGTGTACGACATATATCGCGTAAAGCACTTTTCGAGCTGTAACGCCCGCTGTTCGAGCCCGGCGCGCGCTTCGGTTCGCGTCGAGCGCAGCACTTGGTTGCGATAGTTCGGGTAGGCAATCGCGGCCAGAATGCCCACGATGCCTACCGCGATCATCAGCTCGACCAGCGTCACGCCACGTTGCTTGTGTGCCATCTTCATGAGCTCAGTTTAGCCATTCCATGTCGGTCGTGACGCGGTCCTGATCAGCGGATCTGTCGCCAGGACTGCCGGCCCGTGCCGCCAATGCCAGGGTTCTCGACCACCACCATGATGTTGCCGCTACTGCCGGGCAGATACTTGTATTGAACCGCCGTGCCGCTGCCGGCCGGACCGAATTCGCCGGTGGCGATGGCGGGCGTCGGCAGGATGCCGTACTCGTTGTCCTGCGAGCCGAGGCCGCTGGCCGGCACGTTCGGACCGGCGGCGGTCTCCGGCACGTTGTCATCGGTGCTGAACAGGCCGTCACGGTTCAGGTCGAACGGCGATTCGCCGAGTCGGCTGCCATCCAGCGCATCCAGCTCCATCAGCCAGCTGCTGCCGCCGAAGCCGCAGGCATCCGCATCCGGAATCAGCGTGGTGAAGATGATCTTGCCGTCGCGGACTGTCGAGTTGGTGACTTGCTTTTCAGCCTGATAACCGCGCGTCGGCGACACCAGATCCATGTACCAGCCCAGGCCTGCGCCCAGCGAGTTGTCGGTTGAGGTGCGCACCGTCGAGGTGGTGCTGGTGCCGTTGCTGTTGGTCTTGGTGACCGTCACTTCGTCCAGAATGGTTTGCCGGGTGAGCGTGGGCGAGCGCGTGTTGAGGGGGTAGGTCACGCGAGCGTTGCGATCCACGATGCCATAGAAGCTCTGGGTGACCTGCGGCGTGCGCAGCTTGTCGGAAGCTTCCAGATATTTGCCGGTGCCGAACAGCACCATCTGGCCGTTGCCCTGCGGGCCGCGCGTGACTTCCGGACGAGTGGTGATCGGTTGCACGTTGTTGCTGCCGTCACGCGCGGTGAACAGCGGCTGGCCGCTGAAGGCCACGTTCCAGGCGGTCGAACTGGTGGCAGTGAGATCGAACTTCCACATGTTGCCGTACAGATCGCCGGCGTACACATAGTCGACCACGTGATCACCTTCGACATCGACCACGGTCGGGGTCGACAAGCCGTTGCCGTACGGAATCGTGCCGGTGGCGTTGTAGCCGACGCCGGTGTCGAGCTTGCGGGCCACGCCGGTTTCGAGATCCACCAGGAACAACACCGCGTTGCCGGTGGTGCTGGTGTACGTGTCGCTCTGCATGCTGTTGTAGCCGTTGCCGAAGATCACGTACCACTTACCGTCGTGCAGTTTCTGGATGATGGGCTGGCTGTAGGTGTAGCCCAGGTCGCGATCGGTGGCGTCCGTGAACTCCCAAAGCATCTGGGAGGCGGTGACGCTCTCAGGATTGGTTACGTCGATGGCATAAATGCCCTGGCCGCCTTTGTTCAGGCCACCTGCGATCACCGTGCGCCACGCCTTGGAACCTACGCCGCGCGGGGCGAAGTAGGCGTCACCCATGCTGGGCGAACCGTCGACGTAGAACTGGTGACCGTAGTCCTGTGCGGCCAGCAAACGCAGTCTCGGGAACACCGCGCCCGGAATGTATGAGAACGCTTCGTTGCCGCGGTTGGTGCCGTCGGCATAGAAGCCGTGGAGCATGCCGTCGTTGGCGCCGACATAAATCATCGATGCGCGGCTGGCCTGGGCGGTTTGGAACGCGCGATAGGAGGCGGCTTCCAGACTGTCCGGATAGCGGAACGGCGGCTTGCCGACGAACAGCGGTGCTGAGTTGACGATGTCGCCGAGTTTATTCGCGCCGTCCGGATCGCGACGCACGCGGTAGTTACCAGCGACGGTGCCTTCGTTGGTATCGACGCCGCGCAGATAGTTCAGCATGCGTTCGGCTTCTGTCGCGCGCAGGGCCGGCGTAGCGAAGGTGCCCGGCGCAAGTTCTTGCACGCGGGTGGTGTCGCTCTCGAGATTGCCGGACCAAGTGAACGGCACAGCGGTACCGGCGCTGTTGCGCGTGAAGATGTTGCGAGCACCTGGAGCAGGGATGCGATCGGCGGCGTCGCGCACGGTGCTGCCGATGAGTTCTCCGTTCTCCGGGTTGATGCCGTACGACAGGAGCTGACCGGTCCAGTCGGCGCTACGGAAGCGCGCCTGATAGATCAGCGATTGGGTGCTGATGCTGCCACTGTTGAGCGCGGCGGCCGAGGCCGTGCTGGTGCGATCGACGATCGAGCGCAACACCGA
>NZ_JAEUPY010000033.1 GCF_016790065.1 Steroidobacter sp. | reverse complement strand
GCGCGGCCGACCGCCATCGATTCGCACACTGTTGCATCAAGCGGCCTATCCCTACGTGATGCCGGTGGCTTGGTCGGGCTCGCAATTGCTCGAGCGCGCGTCGCTGGCGATCAGTCAGGTGTTCTCACGCCTGCACGTGGCTGTTCGTTACTCGTTGATTACCGTTGCCGTGCTCGTGTTCGTGGCCGCCGCCACGACGCCGCTGAGCTTGGGTCAGCAAGCGGTGGTGCTGGTAGCGATGTGGGTGCTCACGCTGCTGACGCGCCAGCTCACGGGCTACGGTCCGGCCATCATCTTGATGGGCGTCTCGGTGCTCGCGTCGTCGCGTTACATCTGGTGGCGACTCACTCAGACCACCGATCTGGATTCGCCGCTGGAAGCCTTTCTGGGCATGGGCTTGCTGGCAGCCGAGTGCTACACCTGGGTGGTGCTGGTGCTGGGCTACATTCAAAACGCGCGGCCGCTACGTCGTAAGCCGGCGCCACTGCCGATGGATCGCAGCAGCTGGCCGACCGTGGATGTTTTCATTCCCACCTACAACGAACCGTTGCGAGTGGTGAAGCCGACGGTGCTGGCGGCGTTGAATCTGGATTGGCCGGCCGACAAATTGCGCGTCTATGTGCTGGACGATGGGCGCCGAGCCGAGTTCAAAGAGTTCGCCGAGTCGTGTGGCGCGCAGTACATCATTCGCGCCAACAACTTTCACGCCAAGGCCGGCAATCTGAATCATGCACTGCAGCTGACCGGCGGCGAGTTCGTCGCCATTTTCGATTGCGATCACATTCCGGTGCGCACCTTCCTGACCACCACCATGGGCTGGTTCTTGCGCGACACGAAGTGCGCCATGATGCAGACCCCGCATCATTTCTTTTCGCCCGATCCGTTCGAACGCAATCTCGGCACCTTCCGCCGCGTGCCCAACGAAGGCAATTTGTTTTATGGCCTGATTCAGGACGGCAACGATCTGTGGAACGCGACGTTCTTCTGCGGCTCGTGCGCCGTGATTCGGCGTGGGCCATTGGAGGAGGTGGGCGGCATCGCGGTCGAGACGGTCACCGAAGATGCACACACCGCGCTGAAGATGCATCGTCGTGGTTACACCACGGCTTACTTACGCCAGGTGTTGGCAGGCGGCCTCGCGACTGAAAGTCTGTCCGGCCACATCGGTCAGCGCATTCGCTGGGCGCGAGGCATGGCGCAGATTTTCCGGCTCGACAATCCGCTGCTCGGTCGCGGGCTGAGCTTTTTCCAGCGACTGTGCTATTCGAACTCGATGCTGCATTTCTTCTCGGGCATCCCGCGGCTGATTTTCCTGACGTCGCCGCTGACTTATTTGTTCTTCGAACTGCACATCATCAACGCCTCAGCCTTGACGCTCGGCGCCTATGCCTTGCCGCACCTGATGCAGTCGAGTATCGCCAACTCGCATCTGCAAGGACGTTTCCGGCACTCGTTCTGGAACGAAGCTTATGAGGCGGTGCTGTCCTGGTACATCGCGTGGCCTACCACGGTCGCGCTGATCAATCCGAAGCTGGGCAAGTTCAACGTCACCGCCAAGGGCGGCTTGATCGAGCATGACTTTTTCGACTGGCGCATTTCGGCGCCGTATCTGGTGCTGGTGTCGTTGAATCTGCTGGGTGCGTTGATCGCCATTCCGCGGCTGTTGTTCTGGAATTCGTTCGAGGCGGCCACGGTGGTGGTGAATTTGATCTGGACGCTGTTCAATCTGACCTTGCTGGGTGCGGTGTTGGGTGTCGCTGCCGAGACGCGTCAGGTGCGCGGCGCGCATCGAGTGGTGAAGTCCGTGCCTGCCATCCTGGAGGCTGTCGACGGCCGGCGCATCGGCTGCGAGACCGAGGACTTCTCCATGGGCGGCGTCGGTATCCGCTTGCTGACTCCTGGCGGCGTAACGCGCGGTGAAGTGTTGACGCTGGAGTTGGTGAGCGAAGATCAGGTGTTCCGGTTCCCGGTGGAGGCGGCGGTGGTGCGTGATGCGCATGTCGGCCTGCGGTTGATGCCCATGCCCATCCAGGACGAGGCCAACTATGTCCGCTGCACGTTCGCCGCGCCCGGCGCCTGGGCCGATTGGGATCGGGGCACGCAGCCGGATCGGCCGTTGGCCAGCTTGGCTGAAGTCTTTTCATTCGGTGCGACCGGCTATGTGCGCCTGTTCGAGAGCGTGTACAGCGGTTTGACGGCGTGGTGGAACAATGATGTGCGGCGACGGGCGGTGACCTGATGGGTCTGTGGAGTGCTTACTTTTTCGCCAAGCTGATGCTCTATGGATTGGGCTACATCGGCTTCAATCCTTGGTTGAATCTGGCGTTCGCCGTGTTCACTACGTTGCCGCCACAGAACGGACGGCAACGGTTCACCAAGAACCTGATCGCCGTGCCGCTCGGCATCATCCTGCTGTATCACGACTCGTGGCTGCCGCCATTCGGCCGCGTGTTGGAGACCACCAGTTTTCTGAAAGACTTCACGCCCGAATATTTGTGGGAGCTGGCGCAACGTTTCATCAACTGGCAGTTGCTGTTGGGCTTGATCGTGATGGGCTTCGTCTATGGCCTGGCGCGCCGCAAGCTGCGTCTCAGCACCTTCGTGTTCGTGGCCATCTTGATCGTGTTTCTCCGACCCGAATCGCATCTGCCGCTGGAGTCGGCAATGGCCAACGTGGCGCCTGCGTCGGGTGCGCGCACCACGACTCAAGCCGTCATCGATCCTCGCAACATGCGAGTCGAAGCCCTCAACACCATGTTAACCGACTTCTATGCCAAGGAGCAGATGCGCCAGGTGCGCTTCTCGCCGCTCACCGGCGACGACGCGCCGTACGACATCATCCTGTTGCACGTGTGTTCATTGTCTTGGGACGATCTGGACTTCGTGCGTGACACCGAAGATCCGTTGTTACGCCGCTTCGACATTCTGT
The DNA here is from genome assembly GCF_016790065.1 of Steroidobacter sp. Lineage (GTDB taxonomy): Bacteria > Pseudomonadota > Gammaproteobacteria > Steroidobacterales > Steroidobacteraceae > Steroidobacter. The sequence goes on along the minus strand of NZ_JAEUPY010000033.1, from coordinate 1,546 downwards.
TCGACGAGTTCAGTTCGGCGGCCAGTTACAGCGGCCCGGCGGCGATTCGTTTACTTCGCGGCAGCTGTGGTCAAACCGAGCAGCGCGACCTGTATGAGCCGCCCAAACGCGAGTGTTTATTGATCGACGGCCTGCAGCGCGTCGGCTTTGAGCCGCATTGGTTGATGAACCATGACGGCCACTTCGGCGACTTCTTTGCGGACGTGCGTGTCCACGGCGGCTTCCCCGCTGAGCCCCAAGCGCACGACAAAGCGTCGATCACTCAGCATGCGTTCGACGGTTCGCCGATCTATGACGACTACTCAGTGCTGTCGAGATGGTGGGGCCAGCGCTTGAAGGATCCGACGTCGCGGATCGCGCTCTACTACAACAGCATCAGCCTGCATGACGGCAACAAGGTGGATGAGCCGGGCAAAGGCGGCTCGTCGTATCAGGCGCGGATGACGCGGTTCTCCAGCGATATCCGTCGCTTCCTGGATGATGTGCAGGCATCGGGCCGGCGCGCCATCGTCGTGTTCATTCCTGAGCATGGTGCGGCCGTGCGAGGCGATCGACGTCAGATTCCAGGGTTACGTGAAGTGCCCACGCGAGGCATCACTCATGTGCCGGTGGGTGTGATGCTCATCAATGCCAGTGGCGATGTGACCGATGTTCAGCAGCGCGTCGAAGCGCCGACCAGTTACCTCGCCGTGTCGGAGTTGCTGTCGCGTTTCATCAGCGACAATCCGTTCACCAAGACCAATCTGCACGTGAGTACCTACACTCAGAATCTGCCGCAGACCGACGCAGTGGCTCAGAACGAGCAGACCACCATGATGCAGATCGGCGAGCACACCATGGTGCGCATGCCGAGCGGAGAATGGACGTCTTGGGATGTGTCGGCGCGCCGGAGCGCTAAACAATAGCCGCTTACTTGTCGTTGTAAGGTTGGATGGGGCGTGGCGGCACGGCGATGCGCGTGGTCCATGGCGCGAGCGCGTGTCGCAGATAAATGGTGAACACCGTCGGGTCGTAGTAGTCCGCTCGGTCGATATCGAGCTTCATGCCGATGACCCAGGTCGGCGTGAGTTGGCGTTCCACCGCAGCGTACGCGGAAAAACTGGTGCTGCCGCTACTGCTGCCGTCGCCGAACACCGCCGAGCCAACCGCGCTTTGTAGCGTCGGATCCTTGGGATACATGGCAATGGGATCGGACTTGCTTTGTGAGTGAGCGATGGAGCCGCGCAGACGATAACTCCAGTCGCGATACTCGCCCCACACTTCCAGTGGCAACGCGACGCTCAGATAGGACTGCGGGCTGTAGTAGCCGCCGCTGCCCAACGTGTAGTTCTGCAGGTTGTGTTCGAACTGCCAGTAGTTGATCGACAGACCCAGCGACGCACGTGCATAGGGCTCGGAATAGAACTTCCAGTCTGCCGCAGCTCGCGCGCCGTAGAACCGATTGTCGAGCACGTGTTCGCCAGTGAAGTCAGTGGCGCGAACAGCGCCGGCAATGGAATAACGCTCGCGATAAATTCCGGCGTCGAGGTACGGGCCGGTTTGCACG
>NZ_JAEUPY010000223.1 GCF_016790065.1 Steroidobacter sp. | reverse complement strand
ATCGGCGCGTTCGTGTCGAATGTGTTGTCCTGGGTGACCTTGATCTCGGCGCCGGTGTATTCGTGCTTGAGCACGATGTTGACGACGCCGCCGACCGCAGCACCGCCATAGATGGCAGCGGCGGACGATGGCAACACCTCGATGCGATCGATGGCGGCCGTGGGGATACCATTCACATCCGGCTGACCGGTGCTGCCCACCGCGTTGATGGCAGCGGTCCGTCGACCGTTGATCAGGATGAGCGTGTGATTGGCACCGAGCCCGCGCAGATTGATCGAGCTCATGTTGCCGAAGGCGTTGGGCGTCTGTTGAGCATTGCTCAGCGACACCGTATTCATGGTCAAGTTGTGCTTCAGGAACTGCTCGACATTGGTGGCGCCGGACTGCTCGATGGCCTGGCTGTTCAGAATTCGATAGGGCTGCACGTCGTTGACCGTACGCACGATGTCGACGTTCTCGTCGGTGAACGGCTTCTTACCCATGACCAACACGTCGACGATGCCGTCGCGCTCGGCTGAGGACTCCGTCGATGACGTGCCGCCCTCGGCCTTCGAAGGCGTCGCTTCCAGGATGCGAATGGTGCTGGCATTGACGAACTCGTAAGTCAGCCCGGTGTTGGCCAACATGCGCTCCAACGCTTCCTGCACGGTCAGTCGACCGTCGATGGCCGCGACTTCGATGTCGTCCGCGGCCCGTCCGCTCAGCCGCATCATGACTTGGACGCCGGCCTGCTCTCCCAGCTCTCGCACGGCGAACCGCAGCGGCTGCGCCTTCACATGCAGCGTAAACAGCTGGCTCGGCGATTCCTGCGCAACCGCCACGTTACCCAGCAACACCGAACAACACAGCGGCGCCCATATCTGACGAATCATCGTGTTCTCCCCATTTTGTAGAGCTGCCCCGATCCGGGGCCGGCATGCTCTCTAAGACGAGGGCCGTAACGGAACCTTAACCGGTAGGCGGGCGCGTGCGAATGAATTAAGGTTTTGCTCCGAGATCGGTCTATGGAGGTAACAGGAGTCGATATGTCCCAGCCCCAGCCTCCGGCGAAACCTGCAGGTGCCTTCGGGCTCCTGGAGCGGGCGTTCGCCCGCCATTCGCCGGAGCTGTATCGGTATCTGTTGCGAAGGCTACGGCGGCCGGCTGACGCCGACGATCTGACGCAAGAGATTTTAGAACGCTTCCTGCGCAGCGACGGCATCGGCAAAGCCCGCAATCCGCAGGCTTACCTGTTCGCCATTGCCGCCAACGTCGTAATCGATACCCGCTTGGCCGAGGGCAGATCCGTGGTGCTGTACGACTCGCAAACCGCCGATAGCCAGGCCCGGACCTTGCCCGATGCCGACCTCGAACCGGACGAGCGCATGAGCCTGGCCGAAGAGCTCAAAGCGGCGCTGGCACAACTCCCGGACATGCATCGCGCCGCCTTTTTGCTCACCAAGTGGGAAGGCCTGTCGGTCAAGGAAGCCGCCTCTCGGATGAATCTCACCGAGGGCAGCGTCATGGTGTACGTGTGCGAAGCGCGAGCCAAACTCAGGACCAGCCTCAAGGACCGGAAGGCCTAGCCTCATGAAAGTGCAAAATCAGATCGACGAGTTGCTGACCTTGCGCGCCTCGGAATGGTTCGAGATTCTGAAGAACCCGACGACCGCCGACTTGGAATCGTTCCTGGCGTGGCTGAGCGAGTCGCGCCGTCATGTCGATGAATTTCTGGCGGTAGCGGCCATCGACGAGGCTGTCGGCGATATGCCCGAGGAGCTGCGCGAGAACATCAACGAGTTGGTGCAACGAGTGTCGCCATCTATCACCGCGCTGCCGGCGAAGCCTCGTCCCCTCGCCGGCCATGCAACGCCTGCACCTTCGCGCTCAAGGAAAAATTTCTGGTCGCTCGCCGCGGCTGCATGCGTCACTGTTGTCGTTGTAGGCATCGTGCTGTTCAACACACTCGGCACGCAGACTCGGTACACCACGGATATCGGCGAACAACGGACCCTGGAGCTGGCGGACACTTCTATCGTCACGCTCAATGCTGATTCGCAGATCCGCTGGGAAGTCGATGAGACTCGCCGCGATGTCGAATTGCCACGAGGCGAAGCCATCTTCACTGTTGCGCATGACGCCAATCGTCCGTTCCGGGTTCATACGCGCAACGCTGTCGTGCAGGCCATCGGCACGAAATTCAACGTCTATGCACGCCCCACTGGCGATACTCGGGTGTCGGTGCTCGAGGGCCGAGTGCAGCTGACTGCGCTGACGGCCGCGCCAGGGAGTGCTCCACAGACATTGATGTTGAGCGCCGGTGAGGAAGCTGACATTCAATTGAACGGCAGCATCGCGCCGAATCCCGAAGCTGCGGTCGAGAACTCCGTAGCCTGGCGCGAACGCCGGCTGGCATTCAGTAACGTGTTGCTCGAAGACATGATCGTCGAGTTCAATCGTTACAACCGTTCACCGCGCTTGCGGCTGGAGAATGTGCCGCCAGGCATCTATCGCTTCGCCGGGACGTTCAATGCCACCGACCCTCAGTCGTTGGCGGATCTGTTGTCGCGAGAGCCGGATTTGTCGGTGGAGCGCAAGGACTCTGAAATTGTGATTCGGGTGCGCTGAATCGAGGCATAAAAAAAGCGGAGGCTCTGGCGAGCCTCCGCTTGGTGTCCCGGGTGTGAAGTTACACGCGGACGAAGTGATCCCAGTAGCTGTACTCGGTCTGGGTGCGGGTGCGCTTCCAGCCTTCGTACGTCTGGCGGCTCAGGTAGCCGTCATGGAACGTGGTGCCGACATACTGGCTGAACATCTGGGTGTAGCCGCTCCACGAGCCGGTGCTGATGAAGGAGCTGCGCAGGTGCCAGTCGCCGGCGCCGGTCAGTTCGGCCATCGACTTGCGGTCCAGAGCCTGGGAAACGTTCAGGTCGTTGAGGTTCAAAGTGGTCATTTCAGTATCTCCGTCAGTGGTTGAGGTGGTTTCGAAAACGCTGCGTGTCGCGCTTGACCGAGGAAAATGCAGGCGGCATGCCAAGCCCTGCCAACGGCTCGAAATTTTTTATAAGTGACTGACGGAACTAGAAAAATTTTAGCGAGAGCGCCACGAAGCCAACTGCGGCTGCGCGCTTCAACCGGAGATTCGTTGGCTCGCTCCCAACACAGAAAATAGTGGTTGTTGGATCGATCCCGACGCTGCGAACCAGCCGATCAGCGGCTGGCAGTAATCTGAGTACGCGCGTCGTGAATTGCGGTGGCTAGATCCAGCACGGCGGTGGCGTAGAACGTGGAGCGGTTGTAGCGAGTGATCGCGTCGAA
>NZ_JAEUPY010000215.1 GCF_016790065.1 Steroidobacter sp. | reverse complement strand
GCGATGCACCGCTGATCAAACGAATCGGCGCGACGCTGATGCCGGGCGATTCCATGTCGATCAATAGAAAGCCGATGCCTTCTTGCTTGCGCGCCGATGGATCCGTACGCACCAGACAGAACATCCAGTCGGACTTGTCGGCGTAGGACGTCCAGATCTTGCTGCCGTTGACCAGGTAATGATCGCCGCGATCTTCGGCGCGGGTTTGTACACCAGCGAGGTCGGAACCCGCACCCGGTTCGGAATATCCCTGGCACCAACGGATTTCACCGCGAGCGATCCGAGGCAAATGAAGTTGCTTCTGCTGCTCGTCGGCGAACTCCAGCAAAGCCGGTCCCAACATCCACAGTGGGAAAGCGACCAATGGCGGGCGCGCGTCGATGCGATCCAGTTCGTCTTGCAGCACCTGCTCGTGGGCAGCATCGAGCCCGGCACCGCCGTATTGTTTGGGCCAACGCGGCACGGTCCAACCGCGTTCGACCATGCGGTCCAGCCAGAGCTTTGCGTCGGGATTGGTGAAGGTTTCGCGACGGCCGCCCCAGACGACCTCCTCCGGCGATAGCGGCGTGCGCATGGACATGGGGCAATTGCGTTCCAGCCAGTCGCGCACTTCGGCCCGGAATGTTTCCAGCTCGCTCGAACTCATGCGGGGGCACCGACACGGGCGACGGCCGATTCAGGCAACGGATAACGTCGCGTCCACGGCCCCGCCTTCAACACTTGCCCTGGCACATCGTGCCCGACCAGCGCAGACAGATCGGCGGCCGCATCAAGTAGCTTGCTGAGATCCACGCCCGTGTCGAATCCCATGCTTTCAAACATATGCACCAGGTCCTCGGTGCAGACGTTGCCGGTAGCACCCGGCGCGAAGGGACAACCGCCGAGCCCACCGAGCGAGGCATCGAAATGACGCACGCCCACTCGCAAAGCTGCGGCCGCATTCGCCAGCCCCATACCGCGAGTGTTATGAAAATGCGCAGTCACTTGCAGGCGCGGCCACTCGCGCAGGACTGCGTAGAACAACTGCTCGACTTGGGTGGGATTCGCCATGCCAGTGGTGTCACACAGACTCACCCGTGTAATTCCCAAATCGACGAAGCGCCTCACCAGGGCGAGCACTCGCGCTTGTGGCACGACGCCTTCGAAAGGACAGCCAAAAGCGGTAGACAGCGAAGCGTTGATAGCGACGCGCCTCTGGGCCACAGCCGATTGGGCGACGGGCACGATCCTGGCAAACTGAGCAAGCGAGTCGTCGCAGCCCATGCTCAGATTGGCACGGTTGTGACTTTCGCTCGCCGACATGACTAGATTGATCTCATCGACGTTGCACGACAAGGCACGCTCGCAGCCGCGCAGGTTGGGCACGAGCGCCGCGTACTCAACGCCCGGCACTCGTTGAATCCCTCGCATCACCGATTCGGCATCGGCCAGCATCGGAATGGCCTTCGGCGAGGAGAACGACGTGACCTCGATCTTGGCGAGGCCACTGCAGCTGAGACGATCGATCAGCGCGATCTTTTGTTCGGTGGGCACGAAGCGCGGCTCGATTTGAAAGCCGTCGCGAACTGCCACCTCTTGAATGAAGACGCGCTGCCGATCTGCCTGACTCACCTCTTACTCTCCTTCGCAGCAGCGCCGAGCCCCGCCAGCACTTCGGACGTATGCTCGCCCAGCGTCGGCCCGAGCCAACGGGTTCGGCCGGGTGTCGCGCTCAACTTGGGAACGATGCCGGGCAACGTCAGTTGTTGGCCATCCGCAAGCGTGTGCTGCTCCAACATACCGCGCGCCTTGTAGTGCTCATCAGTCGCGATATCGGCTGCCGAATAGATCTTGCCGACAGGCACCTCGGCGCGTTCGAGCACACTCACTACTTCATCGATGCCGCGCTGAGCCGTCCATGCACCGATGGCAGCATCAAGCTCGTCGTTACGTCGAACGCGGCCATCGTTGTGAGCCAGCGCGGGATCAGTCCCGAGATCGTTGCGACCGATGGCCTGCATCAGCCGCTTGAACAAAGCATCGCCATTGCCGGCGATCACGGCATGCTGACCGTCGCCGCATTCATAGGTGTTGGAAGGTGAAATGCCGGGCAAGCTCGCGCCGGATCGCTCTCGCACGAACCCTTGCGCCGAGAACTCGGGCATCAAGCTTTCCATCACGCCAAACACCGCCTCGTACAAAGCGACGTCGACAACTTGTCCCTTGCCACCGTTGGTATTGCGATGATGGAGCGCCACCATCGCGCCGAGTGCGCCGTACAGAGAGGCCAGCGTGTCACCGATGCTGACGCCGGACCGCACCGGTGGCCGATCTGGAAATCCCGTGACGAAACGCAATCCGCCCATGGCTTCGGCGATGGCCGCAAACCCGGGCAGATCCCGGCGTGGTCCGCTCTGGCCGTAGCCCGAGATGCGCACCATGATGAGTCCCGGATTGATGGCCGACAGCTGTTCCCAGCCGATGCCCCATTGCTCCAAGGTGCCGGGACGGAAGTTCTCGACAACGATGTCGGCCTCGGCCGCCAGCTGGCGCACGATGTCGCGCCCCTCTTCGCTCTTCAGGTCGAGCACGACTGACTTCTTGTTCCGGCTCTGCGCGTACCACCACAGCGACGTGCCCTGATGCAGCTTGCGCCATTTGCGCAGCGGGTCGCCCTGCCCCGGCGGCTCGATCTTGATCACGTCCGCACCGAACTGCGCAAACAAGGCCGCCGCATAGGGACCGGCGATCAGCGATCCCAGCTCCAGAACTTTCACTCCTTGCAGCGGCAAGGGCGTGGTGGCGGACGAGGCGGCAGTGCTCATGAGGGTTCCCTATTAGCGCCTCAATAGCGGCGCGATATGAGCACTATCCATGTATTCGTGCAGCCTGAAAACCTTGCCGTCACGAACCTGCCCCACCATGCAGGTCGGCGCCTCGATGGACGCATCGCCCACCTGGCCACGAAGCACATGACGCTGCACGAAACCGCCCTCGAAACAGGTGCGTTCGACGGCGTCGTACTGGAAGCCGACGACGGTGCGGCTGAGCCAGCGCAACATCTTCAAGTTCTCGTCGCGCACCTGCACCCGGCCCGAATAGTTGTGCCAGATCTGCACGTCGGGGTGATAGCAATCGGCCACTGTGTCCGCATCGCCCGCCGCGATAGCCGCGAACAAGCGCCGAGCCAGTGCATCGATTTCTTGGGGACTCATGAGCCACTACTCCCGCTGACGACGACCACCGACTTGCCAATCGTGGAGCGCGACGCCATGGCCAGCAGTGCCTCCGGAGCGGCAGCGAAATCGAACTCACGCCCCACCGGCGGAACGATAGCACCGCGCTCGAACAGGGCACTTAACTCCTCGCGACATCGTCGTGCCGCAGCCGCATCGTTGGCGCGAAACCAATCGACCTGCATGCCCAACACGCTGCAGTTCTTCAACAACAACCGGTTCACCGCCAACGACGGGATGGTGCCGCTACTGAAGCCGAGCACCACGATGCGACCGCGATTGGCAATGACTCGCACCGAATCGTTGAACACCTGGCCGCCGACTGAATCCAGCACGATGTCGACACCTCGCCCCTGCGTCGCCTGCTTGAGCACTTCGACAAAGTCCTCGTTGCTATAGTCGACCACCAAATCCGCGCCTTGCTCCTGGCATGCTCGTTTCTTGTCAGGTCCGCCAGCAGTCACGAATGTTTTCAATCCTGCCGCCCGCGCCAGTTGAATTGCAGCCGTTCCCAAAGCCCCGGCGCCGGCATGGATGAGTACGCTTTCACCGGGCTGCGCCTTGGCTCGATCGAACAAGGCGAACCACGCAGTTTCGTAGCTGACGGTGAGTGCCGCTGCTTGTGTATTTGTCATGCGCTCCGGCACGCGATGAACTTGCGATGCAGGCACGAGACAGAACTCAGCGAGTCCGCCGCTGGGTAGCGTCGTCGGCCCAGCGATTCGGACATCGATCAACGATTCGCCGCCGGGGCCGGCATCGACTACTTGACCGCAGACTTCCAGACCCGGAGTGAACGGCAACACCGGCCGCCGCTGATAATCGCCACGACACAGAAGCACGTCAGCGAAGTTGACGCCGCAGGCATGCACTTTCACCAACAGCTGGCCGTCCGAGACAACAGGAGTCGGCGACGCAATCAACTGCATGGATTGCGGCAGCTCTCCGACCTCACTGACAGACCAACTTCGCATGTGCCCGTCATTCCGCCTGCGGCAGTTCCGAGTCGCGGTGCTGTTTCAGGCAACGATGAAAGTGCTGCAGCGGGTACTCGTTGCGCCCGATCAGGAACGTTCGATTCGCTCCCGACGACAACGTGGCCTGAATGCGATCCGCCGCGAGATAGTCCTCGTCGCGAATCACCGCCTGAATGTAGTCGGCGTACTTGCGCATGCGCTCGCGCTGCTTGTCGTCGTTCTCGACCGGATTGCGGCTCAGGATGGTCATCAACGTGATCGAAGTGTCGATGGTGTCGCCCGGCAGGATCTGCGAAATCAACATCTGGTCGTGATAGCCACCGGCAATCGAAACGTTCGGATAGATGATATGCACCGGGAACACCGCATCCGAGACAGCCGGCAACGCAGTCGGATCGGAGAACCCACGCAGTCCTTCGCGAGCGAATATCAGGCGCTGATGCAAGCCGAACTGATCGCCCAGCATCGTGCCCTTGGTGTCTTTGCCCACCGACGGCCGATGCAACACATTGAAGTGATAACCTTCCATGTAGCCGTCGAACGCGACTTTCCAATTCGGGCCCGGCAGCGAGCGACGCTCAGCCACGTGCCATTCGCCAATCTTCAGTCCATCAAGCACGGGCAGATAGCTGCCCAGCCACGCGTCGATGTCCAGCGGAATGCCCGGCGTGAGAATGCCCCAGATGATGCCAGCACGCTCGACGCAGCTGAGCTGCGTAAGTCCTCGCTCGCTCTTGTTCACGTCGCCGAACAACTTCTCCTGGTAGATGCCAACGAGAGCACCCTGCGAATCGTAGGTCCAGGCGTGATACGGACACGCGAATCGCATCGCATGTCCGCAGCCGTTGTCGAGCAACTGAGTGCCTCGGTGGCGACAAGCATTGAGAAACGCACGCGCCACGCCATCCTTGCCCCGTACCAACAGCAGCGGAATCTTGCGAATCGTCAGCGCGCGATAGTCACCGGGCGCCTTGAGTTCAGCGCTATAGCCGAGCACCAACGGGCGGCGCATGAACAGCGCGTCCATCTCTCGCCGCCAGATCGCGTCGTCGAGATAGTCCGACACGGGCAACTCCATCGTCGCATCGGACTGATCCGTGGTGCGCTCGTTGAGATGGCGCAGCGAACGCTCTACCAGCGTCGTCAATGTCCCGGAATTGCTCATCGGAGGTCTCGAGGTTCGTGAATCGAATCCATCAATGGCCGCACAGCGTTCCGTAGCGGTCGCGGTGAAAGCGCACGTCGCCAAGCAGCACGTCGGCCACTGCTGCTCGTTTCAAAAACAAACCGATATCGAACTCGTCGGTCATGCCGTTGCCACCGTGCATTTGCACGGCTTCGAGTGCGACCTGACGAAATGTGTCGCCGACTTTTGCCTTAGCCGCACTCGCTAACCGAGCGACGCGATCTGCCTGTTGGGGATCGTCCAGCGCAACCAGCGCGCTCGCCACGCATGAACGCGACAGCTCGACATCGCAGTACAACTTGGCAGCGCGATGCTTCAGCGCCTGAAACGAGCCGATGGCCACGCCGAATTGGGTTCGCTCGCGCAGGTACGCCATGGTCCGGTCGAAACATTCCTGCAAGCTGCCGAGCATTTCGGCGGCGACACCGATGCGACCGGCGTCGAGCACTCTATCGATGATGTCGGCACCACCGTCTACTGATCCGAGCACGTCATCGGCGCTGACTACAACGTCGTCGAAGGAAACTTCGGCGGCGTTGCGTGAGTCGACCAAGTGCATGCGCTGAGTCGACACACCCTGCGCGTCGCTCTCCACCCAGAACGCCGTCAGGCCGTGACGTTCACCGCCGCGACCCGACGTTCTTGCGACGACGATGAACTTGTCGGCAACGTGCCCGTCGATCACAAAAGTCTTGTGCCCGCTGAGTCGAAAGCCGGCGCGGGAGCGCACAGCGGCCAGATTCGAGCCGTAAGGCTGGTGGTGATGAGACTCTTCCAGCGCCAGCGCCACGAGCAATTCACCTCGGGCAAGCTTCGGAAGAAACTCCGCTCGTCGACGCTCGTTGCTATCGAGTTGGCAAGCCGTGCCGCCCATCCACACCGTTGCGTGCAGCGGACTCGCCAACAGCGTGCGACCAGTCTCTTCAGTAATCACACCAAGACTGCGATAGCCGAAGTCCAAGCCGCCCAGTTCGGTCGGCCAAGGAATCGCCGCCCAGCCCAAATCCACCATCTCCCGCCACGTATCACGATCAAAGCCGTCGACGTTCGCTGAATCACGCAAGTGACGCAGCTGTCGCACGGGAGCGCGCTCGGTGCAGAACACCCGTGCACTTTCCGCCGCCATCAACTGCTCTTCACTCAACAGCATTTGCGACTACCGAGGGCGCTTGGCAGGTTCGAACATCTCCGCCGGATATTCCGGAATGGTGGCCGGCGAATCGTCGCCCACCAGCCGATGCGCTTCGGCGATGTCACCCGGCGTCAGATCCAGAGTCGGCAACGTGAACTCCACCATGTTCTTGTCTGGATCCAGCGTGTAGATCGAGGTGATGAACTCGTGCGTCACCTGGCTCACACGCAGGCCATGCGCCAGCCAGCGTTGCTTCTTCTCTTCCAGCTGCTCGAGCGTATCGACTTGGAACGCGATGTGATTGATCCAGGTCGGCAGGCCGAGGCCCGAGGACCACGACGACTTCCACTCGACGCCTTCCAGCTCGGTGAGATGCAGATCCCACAGCGCGAACAAGCTGCCGCCGCCGGTGTCGTAGAACACGTGCTTGGTCCAGCCCGCCGTCTCACCGCCCATGGCTTGACGCTTGACCACCTTCACCAGCGGAAAGCCCATCACCTCGGTGTAGAAATGATGCGAGACCTTGAAGTTCTTGGGCGCGATGGCGATGTGATGAATCATGAGGCACCGAGTTGATATTGAGTCAGCCAGCCATTGACGAGAGCCACCGCTTGTTCCAAGCGCGCCTTCTGTCCCGCGCCGCTGAAGTAGTGATTGGCGCCGGCAATTGTGTGGAGCGCTTTCCGCTCGTGACCGATGGCCGCGTAGATCGCATCGGTGTGAGTCGTCGGGCAGGCATCGTCGGCACCGTTGACCACGACCAGAATGGGCTTGGTGATTCGTGCCACTGCATCGACAGCGTCTACCTGCGCGTAGTCATAGCTCCACTGCGACAGCCAGCTGCGTAGCGATGAATATCGAGCCAACGCCGCCGGACTGTTGTTAGCCGCGCGCGGATCGCCGATATAACTTCCGACCTTGCGCTCATTAGGATCGATGGAAATATCCAGCCAGCGCGGATCAGCCATCGTGCCGTGTACGATGAAGGCGCGCTCGTCACTGTCGCGGCCTTGGCGACGCAATGTTTCCAGCTGCTCCAGCACCCAATCGGTAATCTTCCGGTTGCGCTTGAGTTGAGCCGCGCGATAGGTCTCGAGAAAGCCGCGGTCATACGGCGGCTGATTGGGATTCGCAGCGTCGTACAGATCCAGCCGTGCGTCGCGACGCTCGGGATCGTTCTCATCGTCGATAGACGCATCGAGAAAATCGGTGAGCAGATGGTGCCTGCTGCGATGAGACGCAAGCAGCATCAAGCCATCAGCCTTGGGTAACTCGAAGTCGACCAGCGGCGTGTACTCACCGGCTGCGGTCTTGACGATCCGGCGCTGCTCGGCCTCAGCCTGATAGCCCGCCATCAAGCTGCCGCCACCACTCCAACCTGCGAGCACGATTCTTTCGTAACCAAGCCGCTCGCGAGCATCGCGCACACAGGCAGCCAGATCGAGCAACAGATTTTCAAACTGCAGCGAGGCGTCGCCGTTGGTGTAACGGTTGGCGCAGCAGATGACGTGATGACCCGCTCTCGCCAGCGCCGGAAACATCGGCAGATAGGCCTGCGAGCCGATGGGATGCATGGCGACGATGACGGACTTGGATTCCGCCCGCCCACGCAACAGCTGCGCCTGTAAAGCGACGTGTTCGCCCACCGAGCCATACACTTCTTTCGCCGCCCCACGAGGCACCTGATACACGACCAGGTACGGCGTGCGCGTGTAGGAAGAAGCGGTGGAATCTTGGGCAGTCATCGCGTTCCCGGCGACCATCCGGCGCGCGAGGCAATTCGCGGGCTGCGGCGTCGATGGGGAGTTTGCGGGACTGCCCGCGTAATCTCGTCGTCAGAATTGACGATTCAGGTGAGCAGGCCGTGCCGGCGGGCCACCGCGATAGCCTGGGTGCGGCTGTGGACGTCCAGCTTGGTATTGATGTTCCGCATATGAGTGCGGACGGTGGACTCGGAAATGAACAGCTTTTCGGAGATGGCCCGGTTGGACAGGCCCTCGTTGGCCAGCCGCAGAGCTTCGATCTCCTTGGGCGTCAGCAATTCACTCGGTGTCGGCTGACCGCCACCTGCCGCCGCGCTGGCCTTCTGCACGGGTGTCGTCCCCAGCAATGCCTGAGCGAACTCAGCGACTCGCCGGCCATCCGACGGATCGCGGCTCCGTTGCAGCCAGTCCGCCACCACGGCCAGCACCGTCGGCCCTTCATCCAGGAACGTCCGGCGAAATCCCTCCGGTGCGGCCAGCGACAGCGCCTGGCCCATATGTAACCGGGCGAGTTTGCCCTGCCCCGTCGCTTGCGCAGCCTCGGCAAGCAGAATGCGAAGCTTCAACACGCGTCGCCGAAGTTGCCGCTGCTCGGCCCGTGCCAATGCTTCGTTGAGCCGGGGTAACGCAGTATCCGCGCGTTGACTACGAATCAAATGTCGAAGCTGGCCGATCTCCAACGTGTCCGCATCGTTGCCTGCAGTGGCCGAACGTGAAACGCGCTCCCACAACTGATCATCCTGGGCCGCGTTGAGTTCGGCGGCTGCGACGTCGATGCTGCCGCCGAGTAACGCATAGCGCGCGCGCTCCAATTTGGCACTCGCCACCACGCGGGGCAAATCGAGTCGATGACCGAGATGCTCCAGTTCCTTGGTGATCTGAAAGTGCCGTTCCGCGTCGCCGCCGATACCAGCGATGCGCGCGAGCAGCACGTGACCGCTGATGATCTGATCGGCCAGGCCGCCATCCTTGATCAACGGCGCATAGATGTTCAGCAGACGCTCCGCCTGGACCAGCTCGTTCGCTTCGTACAATGTCTCGGCCATCAAAATGCCCGCCATGGCGTTGGCCTTGACGTTGCGCAATGGCGAACTCGTGTCGGGATTGAGCGCGGCTCGCAAGCGCAACGTGGCATCACGCAGCCGGCCGCTCATCAATGCCATCGCACCTTCGATGGATTCGGTCACCGCGACGCTGAACATGGCAACTGCGGCTGTCTGCGTGCGCCGTGCTTCTTCGATATACGACTGCGCTTCATCGAAACTGCCCCGAATCATCGAGACTGTCGCCAGCGCGATCAGCAGCATGTGACGCGAGAACGTGGCGTGCTCGGGCAGCAGCGGTAGATTCTCGCGGCCTCGCTCATAAGCATCGTCAGGCCGATCCATCAACGATAGCAGCAATGGACGCAGCCCCAACGTGTACTCGGCAAAGGCCGGATTCGCTGGGCTATTGCGCTCCACGTCATCGAGCAATGTCAGTGCTTCACGCGGACCGCGCACGAAACTCAGTACCCACGCATGGATGAGTCGCAACTGAGGATATGCATCGAGCGCTGCCGGCGGCACGCTGCCAAACCATCGCGCCAACATGCGCATGCGAGCATCCATCAGCAACTGTTCAGCGTGTCGCGCTAATAACGGCAACGCGCGCTCTAGATCGCCAGACTGCAAGGCATGTTCGATAGCTCGCACCGGCCGCTCTTGCTGTTCGTACCAATGCGACGCCGCCAAGTGCACGACACGTGCTCTAGAAGGATGTTCCCGCTCCAGCTGTCCTCGCAGGAATTCGGCGAACAGACTGTGATAGCGATAGATGCCGCGCTCGCGGTCGACAGGAATCAGAAACAGATTGGCACGCTCCAACCGATCGATCACAGCCAACGCATCGTCTCGCCCACAGACCGCATTACACAGCGCCGGCGTGAACTCGCTCAGAACGCTGGTTTCCAGTAGAAACACGCGCAGGTCATCGGGCTGCCGTGCCAGCACATCCTCGGCGAGGAAATCTGAAATCGCTGCGTCGGAGCCCGAGAAGTCGTCGATCAAGCTGGCGTCGCCACTGCCTCGCTCCAGCGCCAACGATGCCAACGACAATCCGGCAGGCCAGCCTTCGGTGCGTTGATGCAGGCGTGCGACTTGCTCGTTGGTCAACGGCAGCTGCTTCTGCTCGCGTAACAGGTTGCTGGCCTCGTCGATGGAAAAGCGCAGCTGGCCCGGCTCGATGTCGAGCAACTTACCCTGGGCACGCAATCGTCCCAACCCGAGCGCCGGAATGCTGCGTGAGCCGATCACGATTTGCGCGCCAGGTGGCAGATGATCGATCAACTGTCGCACCAGGCCCAATGCCGCCGGATTCACCAGCGACTCGAACTCATCCAGAAACAGCAAGAACGGCTGAGGGTGCGCGGCGATGTGCTCGATGAGCTCGACCAACGCCGAATCGGCACCCGACTCAATCAGATCCGCGCCGAGAGCGGGAATGGCTCCGGCCAATGCCACTGCCAGCGCTGTGAGAAAGCGCCCGACGTCATTGTCCGCCGAATCCAGCGTCAGCCATACGCACGGCAGGTTGCTAGCGACGCAGCGCTGATGAACCTGCCGCATCACCGTCGTCTTGCCGAAACCCGCAGCGGCACGAATCACTACGATGCGGGCACCGCCGGCAGCGAAGATCTCGTCGCACAACTGCGAGCGGTTGACTTCGTGCGTGCCCGGCAGCGGTGGCCGGCACTTCAAAGCCAGCACCGGCTGCTGTCGGTCCGCGGCGAACTGACTTTGCTGTTTCATTGGCGCCAAACCATACTCGCTCGCGGCATTTTGCTTCAACCAGCTTCGTCATTTCTGACGACGACGGCCGTGTGGCGGCCCCGTAAGATGGGCACAACGAGCTGTCATCCGAGGGATGCGTGGACAACGCCCAGTACCATCGACACGCACCGCCGGCAGCGCCGGAGCGGCTCGCTGAACGTTTGCCCTCGCCCGGGGTCGATTGCCGGATCCTGCGCGACGGTTCGTTCCTGCTGCGCTCCAAGCTGCCGCTGGCCAAGCCGCGTGCTTCGGTCATCGCCATGCTCGAAGAGGCCGCGCAACGCCATCCGGATCGCGCCTTTCTACGTGCCAAGACCAGCGCCGGCGCATGGGCCGAACTGACTTTCGGCGAGGCTGACCGCGGTTCCCGAAGCATGGCTCAGTGGCTGCTCGACCAAGGGTTGCAGCCGGGAGACACGGTCGCGGTGCTGAGTGGCGCCGGCATTGAC
>NZ_JAEUPY010000171.1 GCF_016790065.1 Steroidobacter sp. | reverse complement strand
CGTTCATCGCCGGCAACCTGGCGCGAGTGCGTTTCAACAGCGAGCTGGATTCCACCAATCCCACCATCGGTCTGCGTTGGAAGCCGATCGACAGCTTGATGCTACGTGCCAGCTACGGCACTGCGTTCTTGCCCCCGACCTACAGTCAACTGGTGCCGGGTAACGTGTCCTTGGTGTTGTCGGCGGGTGTGCCGCAGACCATTCAAGTCATCGATCCTCGTCGCGGCAACAGCTTGACCTTGGTCGAGTATGCGACCGGCGGCAATCCCAATCTGAAGCCGCAGGAATCCAAGAACTTGAACCTCGGCCTGGTGTTCGAACCCACCTTCCTGCCGGCATTGCGGGTCAACGCCGAGTGGTATCGACTCGAACAGGAAAACATCATCGTCAATCCGACCGCGGCGCTGATTCTGAACAACGAGTCTCGCTTTGCAGAACGCATCACTCGTGCAGCGGTGACGCCGGGCGATCCGTACGGCGTCGGGGTGCTCACCTTCATCGACTACAGCATGTTCAACGCCAATCGCGGCGAGACCGAAGGCGTGGACTTGAGCGTCAACTATCGGTTGGATACGGACAACCTGGGCACGTTCAACTTTGCGTTGGGCGGCACCAAGATCCTGTCCTATGAAATCCAGACTGCCATCGATGCGCCGTTGACCGACATCGTCAATCAAGTGGCTTATCAAGGGCCGCTGCAGTATCGGGCGAACGCGTCGTTGAGCTGGGCGTTCAACAACTGGAACGTGGGTTGGCTGAGCAACTACTTCGGCTCGTACTCGCAGTACAATGTCGGCGGCGTGACGACGTACACGTCGGCGCAGGGCTCCAGCACGATTCCGAGCCAGCTGTACCACGACATCTACGCCAGCTACCAGTTCGACAAGGCCGGCGGCGGCGGTCTGGCGGATAGCTTGTTGTCCAATGTCGGTGTCCAGGTCGGCATCAAGAATGTGTTCGACAAGGTGCCGCCGTTCGATGCTTACTACGCGGCCAGCAACTACTACAGTCCGTTCGGCGACCCGCGTCTGCGCAGCTTCTATCTGACGCTGCAAAAGAAGTTCTGAGGACCAGGCCCTGTCGGCAACGGCAGGGCCTTTTCTCCTCGGGCCGTGGTTCGAGGAGAAAATTAAAATCGTGAAGTCATTCATTCTTGCCGCGGCGGCCGCGGTCACATTGAGTTCCTCGCTGCCGGCGAGCGCGTCCTCCGAGGCGACTGCCTTCGAGCCGCTGCCGTTGCAGGGCCACACCCAACCGCTGAACTTCAGCGTCGAGACCGGAACATGGATGTCGGTCGACGCCACGCCCGACGGCAAGGAGCTGGTGTTCGATCTGCTCGGTGATCTGTACACCTTGCCTGCGACCGGCGGCACGGCTGTTCCACTGACACGCGGTTTGCCATTCGACACACAGCCGCGAATTTCTCCGGACGGTCAATGGCTCGCTTTCGTCAGCGATAGAGACGGCGACGACAATTTGTGGGTGATGCGTCGGGCCGACGGCGAGCTGCGCCGGCTTTCCCAGGTTCACGGCGGTTTTGCGATCTCGCCCTCGTGGACTCCCGATAGCAAACGAGTGCTGGTGGCCGAGTCCCTGGCGCATTTGCCGCCCGACTCGACCTTTCGTTTCTATTCGTTGACCGGCGAGGCCAGCGACGTCAAGGACAAGGATGGCAAGCCCATCATCGGCTCCGGCGGCATCCTGTCTCGCGACGGCCGATATCTTTACTTTGCGTATCGGGATGCGGGAGACGAAGGGCGCTATGGAATGCCGATTGCTCAGATCCGTCGGTTGGATTTGTCTCGCGGCACTGTCGAGACGTTGACCAACGGGCAGGGCGGTGGCACTCGTCCGGCGCTCTCTGCCGACGGCAAGCGGCTTGTCTATGCGACTCGCGAGGAAGGTAAAACGGTTCTGCGTGAGCGCGACCTCGAGTCCGGTGCGGAGCGGCTCGTGACTCGGTCCGTGCAGCAGGATCGTCAGGACTATGGGCGCGGTTTGCGCGGCGATCAGCTTCCTGGCTACGTGTTGCGAGATGCCGATCAATCATTGTTGCTGAGTGCGGGCGGCAAGCTACAGCGGATTGGATTGCGGGACGGTCATGCGACGGAGATTCCGTTTCGTGCTGATGTGTCGTTGGACATTGGGCCGCGGCTTCACAAGCCTTATCGCGTCGAGCAGGGGCCGCTCACGGCACGCATCGTTCAATCGCCGAGCTTCTCGCCTGATGGGCAGCACATCGCTGCGTCGATACTAACCAAGTTGTATGTGATGCCGGCACGCGCTGGCGCTTTGCCCAAGCGAGTGACGAAGGGCGATGCGTTGGAGTATCAGCCGGTGTGGTCGCCGGATGGCAAGTGGCTGGCGTATGTGGTTTGGTCGCGCGAAGGCGGCCATGTTTGGAAGGTTCACGCCGATGGCAGCAACGCGCAGCGTCTGACGTCCCATCCTGCGTTCTACACGGACCTTGTGTTCTCGCCGGACGGCCAGCGGATTCTTGCTCTGCGTGGTAGTGAGCAGATGTGGACCAATACGCCGGAGAGTGCCAACTTTCGACTACCGCTCGATCTGGTGTGGATGCCGGCCGGCGGTGGTTCGGTGCAGACCATTGCTACTGGCTATTCGGGGCGGTATCCGCATTTCTCTTCGGACTCCGAACGGATCTATACAACCGATGCTCATGCGCTTTACTCGATTCGGTATGACGGGTCGGATCAGCGTACGCATCTCAAACTGAGCGGTCGCTTCGAACCTCGCAGTAATTCTCAGCCCACCGCTGAGCGTTTGATCGTGAGCGCGGACGGGCGCGAGGCGTTGGCGAGTATCAACAAGCAGGTGTGGCGTCTGCCCCTGCCGCCGCAGGGTGAGCCGAATGTGACTATCGACTCGCACGCTGGCATGCCGGGCGCGATGCGGCTGACCGACGTCGGTGCAGATTTCTTCGGCTGGGCTCGAGGCGGCAAGGCTATCTTCTGGGCGGTCGGTTCTACCGTGTATCGAGTCGCTGCAGATAAATCAGCGAGCGTCGCCAACGTTAGCTCTGGGCTGCGCGAGTCAGCGCCAGCGGTCGAATCCTTTGCCGTGCAGCTGCACGTGCCTCGCGCAGCGCCCAAGGGCTCACTCGTGCTGAGAGGCGCCAACGTCATTCCCATGTCCGCCGCCGCGGGTGCCAGCGTTCTCGAAGGCGCTGACATTGTCATCACAGACAATCGCATCGTCGCCATCGGCCCGGTCGGCACCGTGAACATTCCCAGCGATGCTCGCATCGTGGATGTGACCGGCAAGTACATCGTGCCCGGCTTCATCGATACCCACGCACACTGGAGATTCGCCAGCCGCGAGATCCAGGACCCGGACAACTGGAGTCTGCGAATCAATCTGGCGTACGGCGTGACCGCGGGTCTCGATGTCCAGAGTAATCACGGCGAAAACTTCATCTACCAGGACCTGGTGGAAGCCGGCCAGACCCTCGGCACCCGCGCATTCATGGTCGGCCCCGGCGTGTTCGGCATCAACAATTACAAGACCTTCGAAACCGACTTCCAGTCCTACGAAGAAACACTGGCCTATCTGCGCCGCTACCAGCAGCACTACCGAACTCACAACATCAAAGTGTATCTGGCCGGCAATCGCCGGCAGCGTGAGTGGATCGTGCTGGCCTGTCAGGAACTGGGCCTGATGCCGACCACCGAAGGCTTCGGCGATCCCTTCATGGACCTCTCGCACGCCATCGACGGTATGCATGGCAGCGAGCACGCCATGATCGACTCGGCGCTTTACGACGATGTCGTGCAGACTTTCGCTCGCACTGAGACGACTTACACCCCAACACTCAACATCACTCACTACGGCCTGGCCGGAGCGGAGTATTTCTTCGCACGTGAAGACTTACAGAACGACGCGAAGTTGAATCGTTTCTACCCTCGTAACCGGCTGCGCGAGCTGACCGCCCGGCGGGGGGTATGGGCCAACGAGAATGAGTTCAGCTTCCGGGTCATGGCGGCGCAGGCTGCGAAGATTCAACGGGCCGGCGGCCTGGTCGGCGTCGGCAGCCACGGCGAGTTGCAGGGCCTCGGCTATCACTGGGAACTGGAAATGATGGCTCGCGGCGGCATGCAGCCAAACGAGATTCTGCGTGCGGCCACCATCGATGGCGCGAAGATCATCGGCATCGAACAGGATCTGGGCTCGTTGGAAGCCGGCAAGTTGGCCGACTTGGTGGTGTTACGCGCCAACCCGCTGCAGACCATCGGCAACGCCAAAGAGATTGCCTACGTAATGCAGAACGGCGTGCTGTACGACGGCGAAACGTTGTCCGTCACCGCGCCCTCAACAGGCGTACAGCGGCCAGCGTCGACGCAGAGCGGGGCGTTGCCGCGCAGACCGAACTAAGGAACTCGACTCAGCCGGTACGCCTGCATGAGGGTGGCGTACTTGGTCAGCATGTTCGGCACTTCCCACGCCGGCAGCTGGCCGGAGCGCAGATACTTGAGGAAGGTCTCGGTCACTTGAGCAAAGTGGGCCTCATGGCCCACATGATATTTCTCCGGCACGGTGACAGCCCAACGCTCACCGACACGGAGCACGCCAACGCCGGGATAATCTGTTTGCAGAGAAGCGATGGCCTTCGTCAAAGCCGCCTCGTGCGCAGCGATGCTCACATCTTTATGTCGCTCGATGTACAGCACCGGCTTGAACTGCTGAGCCGCGCCTTGCTGAATCGTCAGCGAGGCTTTCGATCCTCGCATCACCGAGAAATGGGTGTCGCCGCCACCCGCAGGTGCCTCGAAGTCCCACTTCACCGAGATCAAGGCGTACACATTCCGCAGCCGGTAGGTGAACTCGCCGTTCGCATAAACATTGAGCATTCCGTTCTGGACATCCGACTGCAGAAATTCAGGAAACGTCTGAGCGCCGGTCACCTTGCGGAACTGTTCGAGCGTCAGCGGCGTGCGGCTGTGCTTGGCGGTCAGCACTTTGGCATCTTCGGGTTTGAGGACTTGCTCTGGAAACGCCTGCCACTGCACTAGATCGACCAGATGTGTGGTGACATCGACCAGGCCTTCGCCTTGCTGGCGCACATCGAAAAACCATTGCGGGCGTTTCAACGGCGCGCCGGCCACGATCTTGGCAAAGTGATGCACGCTTTCTTTGCGAATCGCCGGATCGGTCGGCGTGCCTGGTAGCAGCGTGCCGAACAGTTCGGTTCGTCGCGACAGCTCTCGCTGCAAAATGGACGTGATCTCGAAGCGCTCCGTCATGATGTCGTAGAGCAGAGTGCCCTTCTTTTGCGCGAGCGCGAATGCCTGCTGAAGCTTCTCCAGATCTGCCGGCACGATGACCATGGGCTTGTCGGCGAGCACATTCAGCCCGGCCTCGATCGAACTCAGGATGTACTGCGCCTTGTGCGCATTGTTGCCCGAGATGACGACGACGTTGCCGCGGCGCTCGGTCAACATGCGCTGCAGGTAGTCGGGGCCTGTATAGAGTTCGGTTCGCCAGCGCGTCGGCTGGTCGGTGCGTGAATTGAAGCCGTCGATGCGCTTGAGATGCTCGAGCACATCATCGCCCTTGGGCGCGTAGACATGCACCAGCGGGTCGACGCCTTGATACATGTATTTCTGCACCAAGGCGGCGTGGAAATGACCGGGATCGAGCGTCATCAAACGCACCGGTCCAGTCACGCCGTCAGCATTGGAAACTGAAGCAGCACTGAACAGCAGCGCTGCGCCGGCCAGCGACTTGAACATATTTCGCATGATGCCGCTCAGCTCTGCGCCGCGCGCGACACCCCAAAGGGAGCGCGCTCCTTGCGCGATAGCAACGCGTTGGCCGCGTCGTCATTGACGAACCTTTCGGTTTTGACATCCCAGGTGAGCGGCCGCTGCAGCTTCATCGCAATCCAGCTGACGATGCAGGCACTACTACTGCGATGAGCGATGTGCGCAGGCGCGAGCGGTTGTTTGCGGGAGCGCACGCTCTGCAGCCAGTTCTTGTGATGACTGTCGCTACGAGGTAGCTCGACCTTCAGCCCCTTGGGGTCGAGCAGGCGGGGATCGCTGGCGGCGAGCGGCGGCAATGTTTGTGCGGACTTCGGATCGCTGGCGGTGGCCTGGCCATCGCGTGTGACCCAGATCCAGCCGGCGTCGCCGAAGAATTTCAAGCCGTTGGGATGCTTGTCGGAAACATGCACCCCGATATCGCCAGGGTAGGTGAGTTGCACATCGTAGGCGCCATGCACGTTCCAGATCTTGTTGGTCGGAAAGTCCGCGGTGCCTTCGACGCGCGATGGGCCGCTAGCTTCCAGATCGAGTGCCCAGTGCATGGTGTCGTAGTGATGCGAGCCCCAGCCGGTGATCATGCCCAAACAAAACGATTCGTTACGCAGCCAGCCTGGCCTTGTGTAGCCAACCCGCGGATGGACGCGCTGTTCGGTGTAGTAAGCGAACTCTGCCGGGCCGACCCACTTGCCGTAATTCAAGCCTGTGGGCACCAGTTGCACTGGATCGTCCGGCGCGGTGGGATCGATGGGCAACCCAATCTCGACACGTTTCACCTGACCGATGCGGCCCGAACGGATCAGTTCACTTGCTTGCCTGAACTGCGCCCACGACCGCTGCTGACTACCGACTTGCAGAATGCGTTTGGTGCGCGCGACCGCGTCCCTGAGCACGATGCCCTCGGCAATGGTCATGGTGAATGGCTTCTGTAAATAAACATCTTTGCCGGCCAGAATCGCTGCCAGCGCAGGCTCGGCATGCCAGTGATCGGGCGTGCTGATGACCACTGCATCGATATCGTCGCGCTCCAAGATCTCGCGATAGTCGGCGTGGACGCTGACCGGCGGCATGGGCCCGTTGATGTCGCGATACAGTTGTTCCAAGTGCTTCTTCGCGTCGGCCGCGCGATTCGCATCGACATCACAAACTGCAACGATGTCGGCCAAGCCGGACTTCAACACGCCCGGCATGTCGTGATCGCGTGCGATGCGTCCACAGCCTATTTGCCCGACCCGAACGCGACTGTTGGGCCCGTTGGCAGCCCACAATCGCGCCGGGAGGATCAAAGGCACCGACATTCCCAGCAAGGTCTTGCCGAAAGTTCGCCGAGACAAAGCGCTGGCGGTAGGCCGTGGTCGCATGGTTCAGATCCTAGAACTGGCCGCGGATGCCTAAAATGAACTGGCGGCCCGGTTTGTTCAAGGTATTCGCCCGATTCTCAAAACCGTAGAACGAATACTCTTCCTCATTGATCAGATTCAGCACTTCCAGGCTCAGGGTCAGATCCTGACCCAAGGCCGTGAAATTCAGGCTGCTGTTGAAGTCCAGGTAGCCCGCTTCGCGACGGAAGCCGGTTTGCGGCGAGGTCGATCCGCAGTTGAGCTCGCACTCCACATAGTCGGCGCGATAGTTATACGACAGACGCACGGCGAAGCGCTCCTGTTCGTAATACGCCACGGCGTTCAGATTGTTCTTGGCGAGGCCCAGAATCACCTGGCTACCGGAATCCAGCCGCGTGTAATTCAGCGTGACCCCCGACCCTTGCAACAAATGATCGAGGCGTTGTTGATACAGCAGCTCCACGCCCTTGAGATAGGTCGTGGCCTCGATGTTCACCGGCGTGTTGAACAGCAGGATGGTGTCGAGTCCGTTGGGCAGCAGCGCCAGAATGGTCGGATCGGTGATGGTGTCGAGCGGGATGCCGGCGTTGCGGAACGGCTGCGGCACATTCCGCCGCGTGACGAAGCCGGTGATTTCCTTGTAGAACAAATTACCGCCCAGCACGGCACCTTCAGAGAAATACCATTCGAGGCCGCCGTCGAGTTGATCGGACAGGTAAGGATCCAGGTTGGGATTACCCTGGGTCACTACACCGCCGGTGCTGATCGACGTGAACGGCTGCAAGTCGCCGGGATTCGGGCGCGTCATTGCTTTGGAGGCTGCGAACCTCAGCATCACGCTGTCAGTCAGGTCATACGCCAAGTTGAGCGACGGCAAGGTTTCGGAATATTCGCCGTCGATGGTGTTGCGGCCGTAATCTTCCGCGCGCAGACCGAACAAGTTACCCGCAGCGGGCGGCGTCGACGGGATGCGGATGAAGCCTTGCATCTCGTGTTCGGTCTTGACGTAGCGCACGCCGCCGTTGACTCGCAACGTGCGGCCCCACAGCGGCAAGGCCGCGTTCGCTTCGACATAAGCTGAAATATTGTCTTCTTCGAAGCTGCCGGAGTTCTGGAAATCCAGGTTCGCGGCGGCATCCAGCGCGTCCGGATTCAGCAGCGAGCTGAACGCGCCCAAGTCGGAGACGATCCAGCGGTTGTAACCGA
>NZ_JAEUPY010000285.1 GCF_016790065.1 Steroidobacter sp. | reverse complement strand
AATGAGCTGAACTATCGGCTCTCGAATACCGTGAATCCATCGCTCGGTCCGGACTCGCCGAGATCCTTTGACGCGGGCACCATGACCCAACAAGAGACGCAGCTGCACGCGGATTTTGTGTACCCGTGGGAAACGGGAATGTTCGCCGCGCCGCTGAACGTCGCTTTCGGTGCGGAGTGGCGCGAAGAGTCGTTCGAGATCGAGGCCGGCGATCAGGCATCGTGGCAAGCCGGGCCGTACGCTCGCGTGCTCGATCCCGACACCGGCAATTACATCGGCCTGGCCGTGGGCTCCAGCGGCTTCCCGGGTTATGCGCAATCCACTGCCGGCAAACACTCGCGCTCGAACTGGGCGACGTATCTCGACCTGGAAACAGATGTGACCAAGCGGTTGACACTGGGCTTGGCGACGCGGTTCGAGGATTTCTCGGACTTCGGCACGACCTTCAACTGGAAGGCATCGGGTAGGTTCGCATTCAACGACGCCATTGCGTTGCGCGCCTCGGTTAACACGGGATTCCGTGCGCCGACGCCGGGCCAGTCGAACATCTCGGATGTCTCGACCAACATCGACGCATTGACCGGCGGACTGCTGCTCACGACGACGCAACCACCGGCGAGCCCGCTTGCGCAGTACTACGGCGCGCGGTCGCTTCATCCGGAGGAGTCTTTCAACGTCGCCGCCGGCATGGTGTTCCAATGGGGCGACGGCTATGTGCTCTCGGTCGACTATTTCAACATCGAGGTCGAAGATCGTATCGCGATGACGTCACGCATCACCATCACGCCGGCGGATCGTGCCGCTCTGCTTGCATCGGGCGTCGATCCGGGCCAGGTGCAGAGCGTGAGGTTCTTCGGCAACTTCTTCGACACGAAGACCGAAGGCGTGGACGTCGTGTTGCGCAAGAGCTGGGCGTTCGACAGCGGCGCGCAGTTGGGAGCGACCGCGTCGGCCAACTACACCTCGAGCGAAGTCACCAAGATCCGCGATCCGCGGGCGGTGGATCGTGAACGTAAGATCGAGATCAGCGATTTCAATCCCAAGGTTCGCGGCATGCTCGCGCTCAACTATGCGGTCGACCGCTGGCACAGCCTGGTGCGGGCGAACTACTACGGCAAGTGGACCGACGCCGTGCCGAACGCGACGCCGACCGCTGTTTCATTCGATCAGACGTTCCCGGCCGAGTGGCTGATGGATCTCGAGCTCGGTTATGACTTCACCGATTCGGTCACCGGCACGCTTGGCGCGGAGAACGTTTTCGATGTTTACCCCGATGAGGACCGGCGTTCGGGCCAGCGCGCCAACGGCATCGTCTATCCGCAGTTCTCGCCGTTCGGCTACAACGGTGCTTTCTATTACGGCCGGGTGGCGGTACGTTTCTGATCGACAGGTGGAACAGGTACTAAGCGAGATGAAGAAATGTGTTGTGACTTTGATCCTCGGGCTGGTCGGCGCGGCAGCGCTGACCGGCTGCGGCGGTCCGGCCCAATCAACCGGTGGCGTGGTTGAAAAGATCAAGCAACGTGGTTATCTGAGTTGCGGCGCGAGCCAGGGCGTGCCCGGCCTGTCGCGGCCCGACGAGAAGGGCGTGTGGCGCGGCTTCGATACAGATATCTGTCGCGCGTTCGCCGTGGCTCTGTTCGGAGACGCGCAGAAGATCCAGTTCGCTCCGCTCAACGCGGCCCAACGTTTGCCGGCCGTGCAGACGGGCGAGATCGACATCCTGTCGCGTACTACAACAATCACTTTCACACGCGATCTGGCGATGCGCTTTGTTGCGGTCACGCTCTACGACAGTGATGCGGTCATCATGCGCAAGTCGCTCGGCATTACCAAGCCCGAGGAACTCGGCGGGCGGACGGTCTGCATGCAGGGCGGTGGCAGCCTCGTCGAGAACGCGCTCGATGAGATGGAACAGGAAGCCGGCATCCAGTTGAAGCGCGTCTACTTCGACTCGACGCTGACGGCACGCGATACCTACTTCGCCGGTCGTTGCGACTTGTATGTCACCGACGGCCTGGCGGCGAAGAGTCAGCTCGCGACCGTCGCCAAGAACCCTGACGAACACGCGCTGATGTACATCGGTAGTAGCGTCGAGCCGAATGGGGTGGCCATCGCGCGCGGGGATGATCGTTGGTTCGACATCGTGCGCTGGACCGTGAACCTGCTCGTCTGGGCCGAGTACAACGGAATCACTCAGGCGAACGTCGATGAGAAACGAAAGTCCGGAACCAAGGAGCAGCGCCGCGTGCTCGGTGAGGACGGAGCCTTCGGCCGCGCGCTCGGACTCACGGACGATTGGGCGTATCAAGTGATCAAGCAAATCGGCAACTATGGCGAGATCTGGCAACGCAATCTCGGCAGCGATACACCTATCAAGGCAGAGCGACGTTTGAATGAACTCTACAAGCAAGGCGGTTTGCAGTTCCCGCTTCCTTGGGATTGAGCGGATGACGTCCGTGGGCAGGCAGGCGCTGGGGCGCCTGCTGCCGCGTGCCGGTGAACGTCGCAGTCTGGTCCTGCAGGCGTTGCTCATTCTCGGCCTCGGCAGCATCGTCGCGATCGTCATCGCAACGGCGATCGGCAACCTTCAGGCGCGTGGCATCCCGTTCGGCGCCTCGTTTCTGACCGAGCGCAGCGGGTTCACGATCTCCGAGTCCATACTGTCTTACGGTCCGGACGACAGCAATCTGTGGGCGATCGCGGCGGGCATCGCCAATACATTGTTTCTTTCCGTTCTCGTCATCGTGCTGTCGACGATTCTCGGGACGCTGCTGGGCATCGCCCGTATCAGCAGCAATCCTCTAATCGCCGGCCTCGCGCGCGCCTGGGTCGAGACCGCGCGCAACACTCCTCTCATTTTGTTGTTGATCTTCGTCTACGCCCTCTGGTGGCAAGTGCTGCCGGCGGATCGAGCGATCCAGATCATGCCGGGCGTGCTGGCCTCGATGCGCGGAATCGTCGTGCCCCGTGTCTCGTTCGAATGGAGCGGGGCGGCGATGTTCCTTTGTTTCGTCGGAGCCATTGCCGCCTTGATCATCGCTCGGGCCGCGGCAAGCAGCGTTCAAGCAAGCGGCGGGCGACGCCCGCCCTACGTCGCGGCGACCTGTACCGTGCTGTTGCTTTGTCTGGTGGTGGTCCTGGTCGGCGCTTGGGGGCAGGTGAGCGTGGCATGGCCCCGATTCGAGAACGCCGATTTCGTGAGCGGCCTCGCGCTGACGCCGGAGTTGTTCACGATCACGTTCGGGCTCACGCTGTACACGACGGGATTCATCGCGGAGATCGTACGCTCAGGCATCACGGCGGTGCCCAAAGGTCAATGGGAAGCTGCACGATCCCTGGCGCTGCCGCCATCTCGCGTGCTTCGACTGGTCATCATGCCGCAGATGCTGCGAATCATCGTGCCGTCGATGACCAGTCAATATATCAATGTGATCAAGAACACGACGCTGGCGCTGGCGGTCGGTTATGCCGATTTCATGGTCGTGATGGGCACCATCATCAACAAGACCAGCCACGCGATCGAGGGGACGGTGATCATCATTTGCGTGTATCTCAGCATCAATCTGGCGATGTCCGCGCTGCTGAACTGGTACAACCGTCGCGTGGCCATCAAGGAGCGCTAGATGGCAAGCGTCAACGTGCCCACCGAAGCCGCCGTTGCTCCGCCCGAGCCGCCGCTCGCTCGTTCGCGACTGTGGAAAGGTTTGTTCGGGACCCCACTCAATGCCGTCATCACGATCGCTCTCGGCTTGATCGTGGCGGCACTGGCTCCGGGGTTGATTCGGTGGGCGGTGATCGATGCGGCCTTCCTGCCGGCACAACCCTCCAGTTGTCGCGAAGTGCAGGGCGCCTGCTGGAGCTTCGTGATCGCCAAGCACAGTCAGATCCTGTTCGGCATTTATCCCAACGAGGAGCGTTGGCGACCCGCGCTGGTGTGTGTCGTCTTATTGTCGCTGCTGGCGTATTCGATTCGTCCGAGTTCGTGGCGGCCGCATCTCGCCTGGCTCTGGGCTGGCACGATGGCCGGCGTTCTGGCGCTCATGCGCGGAGGTGTTCCCGGCGTTCCGTACGTGTCGACCTCGATGTGGGGCGGCCTGCCGGTCACGCTCATTCTGACTGTCATTGCGATCGGGCTGGGTTTTTTCTTCGCGATCTTCCTGGCACTCGCGCGTCGTTCGCACCTGCCGGTGGTGCGCATCGCGAGCATTGTCTTCATCGAAGGTACGCGCGCGTTGCCGCTGCTCAGCATCCTGTTCATCGCTTCCATCATGCTGCCATTGCTGGTGCCGGAAGCGCTGCTGCCGGATAAGTTCTTTCGCGCGCTGATCGCGCTGCTGTTGTTTTCTTCTGCATACATCGCAGAAGTGATCCGAGGCGGGCTGCAGGGCATACCGCGGGGGCAGGTCGAGGCGGCCCAAGCGCTCGGCCTGTCGTACTGGCAGACGCAGCGAATGATCGTGCTGCCGCAGGCGATCGCTATGGTGATCCCCTCGTTGACCAACACCATCATCATCATGATCAAGAACACCAGCCTGGTGCTGGTGGTCGGCCTGTTCGATCTGATCAGCTCGGGGAAGGCCGCGTTGGCCGATCCGGCGTGGAATTCCCCGGCGGTGGAAACCTACATCTTCATATCGGCGATCTATTTCGCGCTGTGCTTCTCGTTTGCGCGTTTCGCGGATCGTCTCGAGCGGCGGAACAAGGTGGGCGTATGACTCAGCAAGCAGTGGCCAGCAACGAGGCCGCCGAAGCGATCGTGCAACTGCAGAGCGTGCACAAGTGGTTTGGCGATTATCACGCCTTGCGAGGCATCGATCTGTCGGTGCATCGGGGCGAGCGCATCGTCATCTGCGGTCCGTCCGGCTCCGGCAAGTCCACGCTGATTCGTTGTATCAATCAACTCGAGCAGCACGAGCGCGGGCGGATCGTCGTCGATGGCACGGAAATCACATCCGAGCCGGGCACGCTTGGCGCCGTACGACGCAACGTCGGCATGGTGTTCCAGAGCTTCAACTTGTTTCCTCATCTGACCGTGCTCGAGAACTGCACGCTCGCCCCGACCTGGGTGAAGAAACTGCGCAAGGCGGACGCCGAGGAGCTCGCCATGCGACTGCTTGAGCGCGTGCGGATCGGCAATCAGGCGCACAAATACCCCGGGCAGCTATCCGGCGGCCAGCAGCAGCGTGTCGCCATCGCTCGCGCATTGTGCATGAACCCGAAGATCATGCTGTTCGACGAGCCGACTTCCGCGCTTGACCCGGAGATGGTCAAGGAGGTTCTGGATACGATGCTCGGACTGGCCGAGGACGGCATGACCATGCTGGTCGTGACTCACGAGATGGGCTTTGCACGCCAGGCCGCCGACCGCATCGTGTTCATGGACGAGGGCAGCATCGTCGAAGCGGACACGCCGGCTAATTTCTTCGAGAATGCTCGGCAAGAGCGTACTCGTGCGTTCCTCGGACAGATCCTGCGCTGATCGCTAGGCTGCGCTGCCTGCGCGATTGATCTCGACGCTGATATGCACCAGCTCCTCGTGCACGCGAAGGAGCTGTTTGAAATCTTCCGGCTCTGCTTGAGCAGAAGTTAGAACGCTCACGATGCAGGCGTATTGGCCCTTGCCGACGCGCCAGACATGTAAATCGCAAATCTCGGCAGCAATCGGGCCCTGTTCGATCGCCTCACGAATCTCACGTGCCACGGGAGCGTCAAGCTCTGCATCGAGCAGAACTCGTCCAGCATCGCGCAATAGCCCGAC
>NZ_JAEUPY010000052.1 GCF_016790065.1 Steroidobacter sp. | reverse complement strand
CCCTGCCTTCGGGAACATGCAGGAAGCGCGCGATGGAACCACGCAGGTCGGGCACATAGCCGGGCTGCCCGGAGCCATCATCCTTGTGACAACCCTGACAATGCAGCATGTAGTTCAGCGCCGCACGGCGGTCAGTCGCGTCGGCTATCACATTGACAGGAAGGATCGCCAACATCAGCAAGCACACCAACTTCTGCGCGGCCTCGAACCAAGCGGCGCTAGTCATCCAGTCACCGGCTTCACTGCTTCGCCATCGAGCGAGCGCCCCTCGCGCTGCAGGTACTGCTGTAGTGAAGCGACACGCAGGCGTTTGGCCTCGAACAGGCTTTCGAGATGTTCGCGACTGTTCACCAGACCCTGCGCGATCAGTATTCCCTGCTCATCGAGCAGCACCGCGTACGGCAACTTGCCGACCTGGTAGGTCAGCCCGAGCTGCATCGAGACCACGTACGGAAAGTCCGTGAGACCCTTGTCGCGGCGAAACCGCGCATGCTGCAACGTCTCTCCGTCGCTGGCGAAGATCACGCGCAGCCATGCCGACTCCTGCTTGCCGATGGCTTTGACGGCAGGAATCAACGCCGCACAGACCGGGCAATCGGGCGCGACGAACATGAGCAGCGTTCCTCGGCTGTGCCCTGCGCCGCCGATGACCGCATCGTCGCCATCCAGTGTGCGCAATCGAAGTTCCGGCGCCGCTTCGCCTGCTTTGATAGCGTGACTGATGGTAAGTGCGCCGGCCGGTGCCACACGCTGATGAAGCACACCGACCTGGCGCACGACGGCGAGCAGCACCACAGCCATCGCGATCAACAGAACCCATTGCAATACCAGGATCACGACGAGCGTAGTCATTGCGCCTCTTGCGGTGCTGAGTGAGTGAGCAACTGGTCGACAGCCGCGTAGATCAGAGTGCACGTCACCACTGCCGCACCCACCGAGACTGCCGACATGAGTTCGAGCGGACGGGATGCGACTGGCAAAGCAAGCATGAAAGCCGGCAGCGCCAGCACTACATTACGCAACACGAGAATGCGACTGGCAGGCCGGCGCGCGCCCCACGAGCAGCCGCAATCCAGCAGGACATTGCCGCGCGCGATGTTGATGTACATTGCCGCGCCATACGCCAGCAGAACACCTGCTGTCACCGCCGCAGCCAGTGTTCCGCTTGGCCCGAAGGCACATAGCACCACTACGCCCACTTCAAGGAAGACGATCACCCCTGCCGCGAGTCGAACGATCGCGGTACCGGGCCTCAAACCCGCCAGGTAACGACGCACGGTCGTTTCGAAGCTCGACCAGTCCACGATCTTGTGCAGCAGTGCGCTGCCGAAGAGCAGCAGGAAGCCAAGGCGGATGGTGAGCGCGACAACGGGATCTAGTTGCACGAGCAATGACTCCAGGGCCTGTTTCCCTTGATGAATAATTGCACGGGAGCGTGCTGCCCCGTATCCACCAACGGCAACTCGATGCGCGCGCGACAGTTGCCGGGATGGGATAAGCAGACATGGCAGCACGCCGCATACTCGAATCCTCGGCTCGAGGAATCAATCAATGGACGTGCTCTCCGTCTCCAATCGCATCGCCTCGACGCAACTCAGCGAACAGCTCAAGGACGCGCTGTGGTTCACGCCCACCTCGCAGTCCATCCACATCATTGCCTTGTCGGTGGTGTTCGCATGCGCGTTGCTCATCAGCCTGCGACTTGCGGGTGTGGGTCGCGCAGCCCAGCCGCTGCACATCGCCATCCGCAAGAAAACGCGATTCATGTATGTGGGCCTGGTCGCGCTGCTGATTACCGGGGCACTGCAGACCATCGCAGAGCCCGAACGTCAATTCGGTTCGCCGGCGTTCTGGATCAAGATGGTGCTGATCGTGTTTGGGTTGCTGCTCACGTGGTGGGTGGAACGCAGCGTGCGGCGTGAGCCGCAGCGCTGGGAAGACACAGCGCACCGCCCCGCTTGGTCGCGCCCTTATGCGCTCGCCTACGTGGCGACTTGGATCGCCATCATTTTCTGCGGTCGCTTCATCGGTTACACCTGAGGACATCGCATGGATCTGGCCCTGCTCGCCGAACAGATTGCCGAACTCCCGTTGTCGACCGCCATACGCACCGGCATGAGCTGGCGCTGGCTGTTTCCCACCATTGAATCCCTTCACGTCGTGGCCATCGGCACGGTGTTCGGCTCCATATTTCTGCTCGACTTGCGGCTGCTGGGCATTGGTGCGCGCGACGCCAAAGCCTCGAAATACTCGGCACAGATGCTGCCGCTGACGTGGACGGCATTCGCGCTGTCAATCGTCACTGGCGTGCTGCTGTTCATCGCCAACGCCCCTTCGTACGTGTTCAATCTGCAGTTCCGGCTGAAGCTCCTGCTGATATTGCTGGCCGGCGTGAACATGGCAGTGTTCCAGTGGGGCGTGTATCGCCGGGTGAGCGAGTGGGACGAGCGACTCCCGCCGCCGAACGCCGCACGCATTGCCGCGTTCGTCTCGATTACCTGTTGGACCGGCACAGTGTTTCTCGGCCGGTGGATCGGGTTCGTGCGCTAACAGGAATCACCGGAATGCGATCCCTCGGACACATGACTGTCGGCGGCATATTGAAGTCCGCGGCTGAACGCTTCGCGGAGCGCGAGGCATTGTTCTGCGTCGCCACCGGCAGGCGCTTTACGTTTCGGCAGTTGAACGCTCGCAGCAACCGGCTGGCGAATGCGTTGCTCACGCTGCCACTCGCGCGCAGATCCGTCGTCGCATTCATCTGCTCCAATCGCGCCGAGATAGTCGAGACCTACGCGGCACTCGCCAAATCGGGCCTGGTGGGCCTGCCGCTGAACTATCGTCTTGCGCCGACTGAATCGGCCGCGCTCATCAATGCCGTGGGCGCCGTAGCCGTTCTCTGCGAAGCGCGCTTCGGTAGCGTCCTCGACCACTTATATGCTCATTGTCCAGCACTCGCGCACGCGATATGGATCGGCGAGCACGCGCCCGAATCCTGCCTGCGCTATGAAGAACTGCTGTCGGCGGCACCGGCCAGCGAGCCCGACGTGGACATTGACGATCAAGCGCCGTTCTATTTCAACCTCACATCGGGGACGACCGGGTTGCCCAAAGCGTACGTGCTGACCCAGCACTCGGCGACTGCAATCCATCCCTCGATCCTCGCCACCGACAGCCGCGCGGACGATGTCAGCCTGGTGCTCTTTCCGGCCTTCGGGCGCGTTGGATTCGGCAATGTACTGCATGCGATGACCATCGGCACGCGCACCGTGCTCGCGAATTTCGATGCCGCCGAA
>NZ_JAEUPY010000038.1 GCF_016790065.1 Steroidobacter sp. | reverse complement strand
TTCGGCGGCATTTATTTGCCGTTCGGCGAAACGGTGTTGAAGCCGCAGCACGAAGCCTATGAAGCCGCCGAAGCTGCGCGCACGGGTCTGCCGCTGGAGGCGGCGGGTGTACCTGCCAAGTTGGCGTCGGTGGATGCGATGGTCGCTGAGGCACAGCGTCGCTGGGCGGCGCGCGGCATGGCGGGCGAAGTCGGCTTCTTGTTCGTGAATCATGTCGACGATGCGAACGCGACGGTCAGCGTGTATCGCGCCGGCACGGATCGGGTCACGTTGACGGGCGAGGGCATTCATTTCGCCGGCACCACCGGAGCGGTGATTCGTGAAGATCCTCCGGAAGGCGTGGTCGGCGGCATCACCAACTTCGTCACCGGTCTGCATTTGCAACACTTCCGTCACTGGCTATTGCGCTGGCTGTATTTCATGGGCGGCCTGTCCGGAGCGGTATGTATTGCGACCGGATTCATCTTCTTCGTCGAGAAGCGGAAGAAACAACATGCCAAGCAAGGCGTGTCGGGCGCGCGCTGGGTCGATGCATTAGCCGTGGCGACTGTGACAGGCACCGTGATCGCGGCGGTGTCGATGCTGGTGGCGAATCGTTTGGTGCCGTCCGAGCTGCCAGCTCGAGCCAGCGTGGAAGAGGGCGCGTTCTGGATTTCCTGGTTGCTCGCGTTCGCGCACGCTGCATGGCGTAGCGCTCCGGTGCAACAAGCGAAAATATCGCCGGCGTGGCGGGAGCAATGCTGGGCGATTGCTGTGCTGGCACTGGCCGCCGTGCTGTTGAATTGGATTACCACCGGCGATCATCTGATCGCGACGGTGAGCGCGGGCTATTGGCCAGTGGCTGGCGTCGATCTGACGATGCTGGTCGGCGGCGCAGTGGCGGCGATGGCAGCGTTGCGATTGAAGCGGCGCGAGCTCGGACTGACGGGCACAGTGGTGCAGCCCTCCTCAGACGAGACACCGGAGGGTGTGCGTGCGTGAAGTCGTGATGTTGGTTGCTTCGTTGCTCGCTTGTGTCTTGGGGTTTGCGTCACTGGCACTCGCTATGGAACCGCACTGGCGTCAGGTGCGTGGCGACGTGCCCATTCCTCGGCCGACGGTCATCGTGCTTCGAGTGCTCGGTGGCGTGGCGCTGTTTGCGTCGCTGCTGTTGTGCTTGCGCGTCGATCACGCCTCCATGGCGTCGCTGGTTTGGGTGATGGCATTGGCCGGCGCAGCGCTGATCGTCGCTTTCACGCTCGCATGGCGGCCACGCATGTGGGCGTGGCTCGTCGCCTGGACAAAGTAGCGACGCATAGTTCAGTGATGGCAGCCCCCGCCTGGGTCAGGCGGGGCGGTCGGCTGGTCGGCTCAGAGGTTGGCGCCGGCCGCGGACCAGCGATCTCCACAGCCATTCGAGCGGTCCGTAGGCATAGCGCTCGAGCCAGGGCTTGGACCATCCCAACAAGACCACCCAGATCAGCAGCACGACCGGGTAGCACTGCCAGCGTTCCAGTTGGCCATACAGGCCGAGGCCGTAGCCGTGGAAGATCAGCACACAAATGATGCTCGAGGCGATGTAGTTGGAGAACGCCATGCGGCCGACGGCGATCAAACGTTCAGCCAACCAGCTCGCCGCACCGGACTGCATGAACAGTATGACCACTGATGCATGAGCCAGCACCAACCAGGGTCGTAACAAGGTGAGATGCAGCGCTTCGGTGATGTGCAAAGTGATGGGCGAGAAACGATCCGCGTCATTCCACAGAATCAGCGGAATATGCAGCGGTACGCAGATCGCGAAGCCCCACAGAGCGATACGGCGATAGGTTGTCTTGGACCACGCGCCGGAGAAGAATCCCAGACGGAATAGCGCCATGCCGAACGCGATCAATGCGAGCGTGTCGGTCATTGCCAAAGGATGTGCCTCGGTGAGGATATACATCGAGACCGGTGCGCGAACTTTGAACGCATCCATGTAGCTGCCGAGATAGCCATCGAGCTGAGTTTGCGGGGGCGGGAAGGTCATTTCCTCCTGCGTCGCTCGCCACTCTTGTTGCACGCTCGCCGGCGCGTTCGGTGCGTTGGCTGCTGTTTCCAAGCCTCGCAGTGAGGTGTAAGTCCAAGTAGCCAGCAGCAGCTTCAATACCAGCAGTGCGATGCCTGTGATGATCAGCGTGCGCACCGACCAACGCCACGCGACGAACGCAATCATGCCGGCGACGGCGTAGAGCACCAGGATGTCGCCGTACCAGATGAACCATACGTGGATCATGCCGAATACCAGCAGCCAGAACATACGCGCGTAGTGAACGCGGGCTGGGCTCTCGCCGGATTTAAGAGCGCGCTCGGCGATCAAGACCGTGCTGGCGCCGAACATCATCGTGAACAGGCCACGCATCTTGCCGTCGAACAAGGCGTAGTTGATGGCCCAAGTGGCGAAGTTCACGCCCTCGGATCCACCGTAATAGTAAGGGTCGTAGTACGCCCACCCCGGCATGGCGATGTCGACGATGTTCATGAGCAGGATGCCCAACACCGCGACGCCACGAATGGCGTCGAGCGTGTCGATGCGCTCGGCCGTGTTTACGGTGCTCACGTTCATTCTCCGCGAGAGTTGTTTTTCTGACGAAGCATGGCGACGCGGCTGCGAACAGCCGTACCAAACAATCGCGCCGTATCCACCGATGCCCGCTCGGCGTCCGGAACCACTGCGGACCATTGCAGGAAGCCGTGTGCGAGCGTCGGATAGTTCAGATACATCGCCGGCACGCCGGCATTGGTGAAACGTTGGCTGAGGCGCCGCGACGAGTCGCGCAACATGTCGAACCCGGCCGAGACGATGATGGTGGCCGGCATGCCGATGAAGTTGGAGTCGTTCAATGCTTTGGTGGATCGTTGCAGCAGATCCCCAGGGAACACATTCGCGAGCATGAAGTTGCGAAAGGTGGCATCCAGTCCGTAACCGTTGGTGAACAGCCGATAGGACTCGTCTTTGTCGTTGAAGTCGCTGGACGTGTAGTAGAGCAGTTGATAGGCCGGCAACGGGCGTTTCGCGGCAATTTGTCGCAACGAGATGTCGAGCGAGATGTGACCGCCGGCGCTGTCGCCACCCACCGCAACCAGGTCGGGTTCGCTGCCCAAGCTCTTGGCGTTGGCACGGGCCCACAGGAAGGCATCTTCACCGTCGTCGTTGGAGGCTGGCCAGAGATGCTCGGGGGCCAGTCGATACTCGACCGAGACCACGATGGCTTGCGCTTCGTTCGCCACCAAGCGCGCGAAACGGTCAGTGGCTTCGATGCCGCTGTATAACCAGCCGCCGCCATGGAAGTACACGAGCAGCGGCAGCGGCGCTTCGGCGCTGACCTTCGGTGTGTAGATCCGAATCGGCAGGGGACCGCCGCGTCCGTCGATCTTGCGATCCTCCACCTTGCTCATGGGGGCGGTGACTTTGGTGAACAACGCCCACTCGCGATTCAGTCGGTCCAGGGTGCCGGCTCTGGCGTGCGGATCCAGAAACGTCGCCAGGCCGAGCTGGACTTGCTCGGGCGTGCGGCGGCGGCGTTCTTCCAAGTAGTACTGGAGCTTGGGATCGAGGTGCTGGCCGTCGCTGACTTCGCGCGGGCCTTTGAGTGCTTGCAGGAACCAAGCTTCCGGCCGTGACATCAGCTCGAAGCGTTGTTGTTCCTCGGGCGTGGGACGGAAGTCATCCACCGGTTGGGCCGCAGCTGTGAGCGTAATCATGGTCATGACGACGATGCCCATTCTCCCAATCATTCTTATAGCCCCGCGATAGACGCCAGATCGCTGTTCTTTGTATCGGATCGGTAGCGACCGGGCAGTTGCCTAAACCGGCCGTGCCGGTGCCGGGTCGGCACCACGTCGCCGTCGGGTCGGCATCGGGTCGGCATCAGGGGGGCGGCGCAGGGAACAATTCGCGGGCATCGCTCTTGAAGCAGTAGCGCCGTAGAATCTTCCGGCAATACTGACAACAAGGTCGCCCATGCGTATCGCCAAGCTGCTGTGCTTACCCTTGCTCGCGCTCTTGCTGAGTGCGTGCGGGGTCAATCCGGTCACCGGCAAGAAGGAAATCCAGTTCGTCTCCGAGGCACAGGAGATCAAGATCGGCGAACAGCACTACTCGCCCACCAAGCAAAGCGAAGGCGGCTCGTTCGACGTGCTGCCCGACCTGTCGGCCTATGTGAACGAGGTGGGCCAGAAGCTGGCCGCGGTCGCCGACCGCAAGCTGCCTTATGAATTCGTGGTGTTGAACAATCCGGTGCCCAATGCCTGGGCGCTGCCGGGCGGCAAGATTGCCGTCAATGTCGGGCTGTTGTCGGAGCTGAAGAACGAAGCGGAGCTGGCGGCGGTCCTGGGTCATGAAATCGTGCATGCCGCGGCTCGACACGGGGCCAAGGCGCAAGAACGCGGCACGCTCATGCAGGTCGGCCTGGCAGCGGCGCAGATCGGTGCGGCCATCAGCGACGTCGACTCCACCGTCGCCAATCTCGCCGTCCAGGGCGCCGGCTTGGGCGCGCAAATGATCCAGCAGAAGTACGGTCGCGACCAGGAATTGGAGAGCGACGAGTACGGCATGAAGTACATGAAGCTGGTCGGCTATGACCCGCAAGGTGCGGTCACGCTGCAGGAAACATTCGTGCGGCTATCCCAGCAGCAGGGCGGCAAGGCGCAGAGCTTCCTGGAAGGCTTGTTCGCATCCCATCCGCCGTCGGAAGAACGCGTCGCCAAGAACAAGGAACATGCAGCTCGACTCGGGCTGGGCGGTGATGTCGGCAAGGATCGATATGACGCTCGCTTGAAGCCGTTCCGCAAGATCGAACCGGCCTACGACAAGTTCGAGGAAGCGATGGTCGCCGCGCGCAAGAAGGAATATCCCAAGGCGCAATCGTTGGTGGAGGAGGCCATCAAGATCGAACCGCGCGAAGGCCGCTTCCATGAATTCCTGGGCGAGATGCAACTGGCCCAGAAGAAGCCGGAACAGGCGTTGCCGCATTATCAAAAGGCCATCGACCTGAATCCCGACTATTTTGGTTCTTATCTGGGCGCGGGTGTGGCGCAGTATCAGACCGGCAATAAGGCGCGAGCCGAAGAATGGCTGACCAAGAGTGTCGAGCTGTTGCCCACGGCACCGGCCGCTTATTACTTGGGCACTATTTCCAAGGACCGCGGCGATCGAGGCAAGGCGATGGAATATTTCCGCGCCGCTGCCGGGTCGCAAAGTCAGATCGGTCAGCGTGCTGCCAACGAGTTCGTGCGCATGGATCTGCCGCAGAATCCGGGCAACTACGTCGCCACTCAAGGGCAGCTCGATGCACAAGGCCGCGTGGTGCTGGTGGTCCAGAATCGCTCGCCGGCGCCGCTGGCCGGGATTCAAGTGACGCCAGTGCTGGTCGATGCTTCAGGTCGCGTTACCCAGCAGGGCGCGCCGGTGGTGTTCAACGCTATCGTTCAACCGGGGCAACAGGCCGCTGCGCAGACTGGCATCGGCGGTCTGACGCAAGCTCAGTTGCCTTATCTGCGCTTCCGAGTGGACGGCGCCAAAGTCGCCGAGTAGTGGACTAGGCGACGGGCAGCTCGACGCGGACTTGGTTGCCGCCGCTCGCGGTTGGGTTGCTTTCGATGTGACCCGACAGTTCCTTGACCACGTGCTGGATGGCTTCGGTGATGAAGGATTTGGCGCGGGGCTGCGGCCGGGAATCCGTGATCTCGAACTGAACCCGGCTGTCGACGGTGCGGCCGGCGATGCGTAGCTCGCCGCCGCTGGTCATGGCGTCGATGCTTTCCGCCAGCAAGCCGAGCGTGATCAAGCGCACTTTCGAAACTAACGCCGTCACCTTGATGTCGTCGCTGAAATCCATGCGCACGCGCACGTTGTTACGGGCGGCGTCGTTGGTCAGGAAGCGAGCCAATTCGGTGAGCAATTCTCGAAGGCAAATCTCCGCAGCGACCTGCTGCTCGGGCGCCATGCTTTCCAGCACGCGTTCCAGGCCACGCTCGTGATTGCTGATGGCCTGCTGGACGAATTGAATCACTTGCTCGAGCGGCACCGCCATGGGTTTGAGGGCGCGAGCGGCGCGCGTCAGTGCGTCGACGCCGCCGAAGATGCCTTGCAAACCATTGCGAAGGTCATGTGCATACGCGCGGCGGCAACGGCGATTCAGATAGGCGCGGAGCGCGTCCTCTAACAAAGCTGTGTCGTTCACCGGGTTTTGTTTGCGCATGTCACGAGGCATCGGCATTCAGGCGCTGGGCTCGTTCCAGAATGTCTTCCAGACTGGGCAAACCGATGGGCTTGCGGAAATGCAGATCGAAGCCGGCGTCGGTGGCCCGTTGCCGATCTTCGCTCTGACCCCAGCCGCTGACCGCGACCAGAAAGAGCTCAGCTCCCCACGGCTCACTGCGAATGCGCCGAGCCACTTCGTAGCCATCGAGAACGGGCATGCCGATGTCCAGCAACGCGAGATCCGGGCGCCAGGCAGCCACAGCTTGCAGTGTCTCGGCGCCATCCGAAGCCTTGCGTACTTCGTGACCGCAAACCTCCACCAACAGTGCCAGGCTTTCCAGAGCATCGGGATTGTCGTCGGCGACCAGCACTCGTAACGTTTGGCTTGGCGCGGGGGCCGGTGCCGCTTCCGCTTCCGCTTCGGGGAAGACTGGCAGCGGTGCGCTCGCGTGCGCCAACGGCAACCGGACGATGAATTCGCTGCCGCAGTTCGGCCCGGCACTGGTGGCGCTCACCACGCCACCATGCAATTCGACGAGTTGACGGACCAGCGCCAGGCCGATGCCGAGGCCGCTAGGCAAATGACCCGAGTCTTCATGCACGCGCGAGAACAGGTTGAACAGCTTCGGCAGCGCTTCGGCGGTCATGCCGATGCCCGAGTCCTTCACCGAGAACACCGCGTGCGATTGATCGACGCTGGCTGTGAGTCGGATGGTGCCGCTGGTCTGCATGTACTTGGCGGCGTTGTTCAACAGATTGCTCAGGATCTGTACCAGGCGTGTCGGGTCGCCGTTGACCGTGGCCAGGTCGGCGCTGGAATCGATGTGCAGCTCGTGACGATGCGCGGAAATGATGGGCTGAGCGGCCTCGACCGAGCGATCCAGAATGGTCCGCAACGTCAGCAGTTCCTTGTTGAGCTTGATGGTGCCGCGAGAGATGCGGGACACATCCAGCAAATCATCGACCAGCCGACTCAGGTGCGTGGTCTGACGGTCGATCACTTCGCGAGCCCAACGCAGCTGCGAGTGTTCCAGCGGCATCAGCGACATCACATCGACGGCGGCTCGAATCGGTGCCAGCGGATTGCGTAGCTCGTGCGCCAGAATGGCGATGAACTCGTCCTTATGACGATCCGCATCGCGGAGCGCGGCATTGGCCAGCTCGAGATTGTGATTGACGCGTTCCAGCTCGTGCGCCTTCTCATGCTGCAGCATGGTGTTGGCTTCGGCCAGGCTGCGGTTCAGGCGTTGCAGCTCCCGGCGCTGCATGTACAGCTCCACCAGCACCGCGACCTTACTGCGCAGGATCTCGGGCACGATGGGGATGGACACATAGTCGACGGCACCGAGCCGATAGCCTTTGAGTGCATCGAACTCCGAGTCGTGCACGCCGGTGACGAAAATGATGGGGATGCTTTCGAAGCGCGGATGATCGTGGATCATGGCCGCAGTCTCGAAACCGTCCATGCCCGGCATGCTCACGTCCAGCAGGATCACCGCGAAGTCGTCCTGGAGCAGGCGCTGCAAAGCTTCCTCGCCGGAGCCGGCCCGGACCAGAGTCTGGCCCAGGTCCTCCAGGATGGACTCGTACGAAAGCAACCGGCTCGGCTGGTCGTCGACCAACAGAATGTTGACTCGTTCGTGGAGCGGCAGGGCGTTCACGGTGCTGGCAGGGCCAATTAGGGTTGCAGCCACATTCTTACCAGAGACAGCAACTGGGCTGTGTCGACGGGTTTCGCAACATAATCAGAAGCACCGGCTTCCAGGCATTTCTCACGATCGCCCTTCATGGCTTTGGCGGTCAGGGCGATGATGGGCAGCGAGCGGAACTTGGCATTGTCACGGATGCGCCGCATGGTCTCATAGCCGTCCATTTCCGGCATCATCACGTCCATCAACACCAACGACAGGTCTTCGGTGGATTCCACCAGCTTGATGGCGTCCATGCCATTACTGGCGTTAATGACCTGCATGCCGCGCCGTTCCAGCACGCTGTTCAAGGCAAAGATGTTCCGCACGTCGTCGTCCACCACCAGCACCTTCCGGCCATGCAGCGGCTCGTCGCCTTCGTGCAGGGCCTCGATCATCTTCTGCTTGGCCGGTGGCAGATTAGTGACCACCCGGTGCAAGAACAAAGCTGTCTCATCCAGCAGACGCTCCGGCGAGCGCACGCCCTTGAGCACGATGCTCTTGGCCTTGGTGCGCAGTTCCTGCTCTTCGGCCTGAGTCAGATCGCGGCCGGTGAATACCACGATCGGCGTGTCACGCAGCGACGTGTCGGCTTGAATCTCCGCCAATAACTCGAAGCCCGACACATCCGGCAGCCGCAGGTCCAGTACCACGCAATCGAACTGTTTGGTGCGCATGGCCTGCAAGGCTTCCTCGCCGCTGCCGGCCGCGGTGATGGTCACATC
The DNA here is from genome assembly GCF_016790065.1 of Steroidobacter sp. Lineage (GTDB taxonomy): Bacteria > Pseudomonadota > Gammaproteobacteria > Steroidobacterales > Steroidobacteraceae > Steroidobacter. Next base: position 11,775 of record NZ_JAEUPY010000038.1, on the reverse strand, counting down.
GTCGAAGCCGATCAGCTCGGCGATGCTCAATTGCTCGGCCGGGTCGTCTTCCACCACCAGCAATTCGCGCACATTGGCCGCCGCGAAATTACGAATGCGTTGCAGGGCCGCGGCCAGTTCGTCGGTGGTGGCGGGCTTGTTCATGAAGGCGTAGGCGCCGCGTTCGAGGCTGTACTGACGCTCCTCTTCGACGGTCAGGATCTGTACCGGAATGTGGCGCGTGGCCGGGCTTTGTTTCAGCTGGTTCAGCACCGTCCAGCCCAGCATGTCGGGCAAGAACACGTCCAGCGAAATGGCGGTCGGATGGTACTTGCGCGCCAGCGCCAGGCCGTCGGCACCGGTCTTGGCGACCACCACCTTGAAGCCGTTGTCGCGCGCCAGGTTCAACAGCACCTTGCCGTAGTGAGGATCGTCCTCGACGATCAACAGAATACGGTCGTCGGTTTGCAGATCGTTACGATCGTCCAGCAGTTCCTCGGCACGCAACGGCAAGGGCAGGGGTTGGAACGGCGCATTCTGCGTGCTCGTGCCGGCCGCCTGAGTCTTGGCCGGCCGATACGCCGAGCCGACGAACGTCAGCGGCAGATACAGCGTGAAGGTGCTGCCCTGGCCGGGCGCGCTCACCAGACGTAGCTCGCCGCCCAGCAGGTGGGCGAGTTCACGGCTGATGGCCAGGCCCAGGCCGGTGCCGCCGTACTTACGCGAGGTGCCGGCGTCGGCCTGTTGGAAGGCCTCGAAAATGATTCTTTGTTTTTCGGGTGCGATACCGATGCCGGTGTCGGTTACCGAGAAGGCGACCACGGTGGCCACCTGGTTCAGCACCGGATGATCCGGGCTCCAGCCCGATTGCGCCGGCCGCACGCGCAGCGTCACGCTGCCTTGCGCAGTGAACTTGAACGCGTTCGACAGCAAGTTCTTCAACACTTGCAACAGGCGTTTCGGATCGGTGGAGATCTGCCGGCCCAACGCCGGCTCGAAGTCGGTGTTGAACTGCAGCGTGCGCGCTTCGGCTTCGTGTCGGAAGTTGCGTTCGATGGTCTCGCGCAAATGTGAGAACAGCAGGTCTTCGGAGTCCACCGTGACCGTGCCCGACTCGATCTTGGACAAGTCCAGGATGTCGCTGATCAGGTTGAGCAGGTCGGTGCCAGCGCCATGAATGGTCTTGGCGAATTCGATCTGGCGCGGCGACAGGTTCTGGTCGGCGTTCTCGGCCAGCTGCTGACCGAGGATCAGAATACTGTTGAGCGGCGTGCGCAGCTCGTGCGACATGTTGGCCAAGAACTCGGACTTGTAACGCGAGGTGAGCGCGAGTTCGGTGGCCTTCTCTTCCAGCGCGCGACGCGCCAGCTCGATTTCCTCGTTCTTGCGTTCCACCTCGGCGTTTTGTTCGGCCAACAAGCCGGCTTTGTTGGCCAGCTCTTCGTTGGTCTGTTGCAGCTCTTTTTGTTGAGTCTGTAATTCGCCGGCCAGTTCCTGGGACTGCTTGAGCAGGCCTTCGGTACGCATGGTGGCTTCGATGGTGTTGAGCACCACGCCGATACTGCCGGCCAGCTGTTCGAGGAACGCCAGCTGCGAGGCGGTGTACTCGTGCAACGAGGCCAGTTCGATCACGGCCTTGGCCTGGCCTTCGTACAGAATGGGCAGGGCGATGACGTTACGAGCGCGAGCGGCGAGCAAGCCGCTGCGAACATGGATGGAATCGATGGGCACATTCTCGAGCAGGATGCGGCGACCGTCGGCGGCGCATTGGCCGACCAGACCTTCGCGTAGCGCGTACTCGCGGCGCTGGCCAGGATTCGCGTCGGCGTAGGTGGCGAATTCCTTGAGCACTTTCTGCTCGCGCTGGTTGAGCTCGGCGATATACAGAATCGCCTGTTGCGCACCGACCAGCGGCGCCAGCTCGGCCAACAACATCTCGCCCATGGTCACCAGGTCGCGCTGACCTTGCATCATGCGGCTGAACTTGGCCAGGTTGGTTTTCAGCCAGTCCTGTTCGGTGTTGCGCTCGGTGGTCTCGCGCAAGTTACCGATCATGGCGTTGATGTTGTCCTTGAGTTCGGACACTTCGCCGCGGGCGTCCACCTGAATGGAGCGGGTCAAGTCACCCTTGGTCACGGCTGTCGCCACTTCGGCGATGGCGCGCACTTGGTTGGTGAGATTGGCGGCCAGCAGGTTCACGTTGGCCGTGAGATCTCGCCAGGTGCCGGAAGCGCCGGGCACGTTTGCTTGACCGCCGAGTCGGCCTTCCACGCCCACTTCACGCGCCACGCTGGTCACCTGATCGGCGAAGGTGGCGAGCGTGGTGGTCATGCTGTTGATGGTTTCGGCGAGCGCCGCGACTTCACCTTTCGATTCCACGGTGAGGCCTTGGCGCAAGTCGCCGTTGGCCACGGCCGTCACCACCTTCACGATGCCGCGCACCTGGTTGGTGAGGTTGTTGGCCATCGTGTTGACGTTGTCGGTGAGATCTTTCCAGGTGCCGGCCACGCCGGGCACGGCTGCCTGACCGCCGAGCTTGCCTTCGGTACCGACCTCGCGCGCCACGCGCGTCACTTCGGCGGAGAAGCCGTTGAGCTGGTCGACCATCGTGTTGATGGTTTCCTTCAGCTGCAAGATTTCACCTTTCACGTCCACGGTGATCTTGCGGGACAAGTCGCCTCGGGCCACAGCCGTGGTCACTTCGGCGATGTTTCTAACCTGGCCGGTGAGGTTGGAGGCCATGGAGTTCACGTTGTCCGTGAGATCCTTCCAGGTGCCTGCGACGCCCGGCACGATGGCCTGACCGCCGAGTTTGCCTTCGGTGCCGACTTCACGCGCCACGCGCGTCACTTCGGCAGCGAAACCGTTGAGCTGGTCGACCATCGTGTTGATGGTTTCTTTGAGCTGCAGAATTTCGCCGCGCACGTCCACCGTGATCTTGCGCGACAAGTCGCCTTTGGCGATGGCGGTGGCCACTTCGGCGATGTTACGCACCTGGCCGGTGAGGTTGGAGGCCATCGAGTTGACGTTGTCGGTGAGATCTTTCCACACACCGGATACGTCTTTCACTTCGGCCTGACCGCCGAGTTTGCCTTCGGTACCGACTTCACGGGCCACGCGCGTCACTTCGGCAGCGAAACCGTTGAGCTGGTCGACCATCGTGTTGATGGTTTCCTTCAGCTGCAGAATTTCGCCTTTGACGTCGGCCGTGATCTTGCGCGACAAGTCGCCGTTGGCGATGGCCGTGGCCACCTCGGCGATGTTACGCACCTGGCCGGTGAGGTTGCCGGCCATGGAGTTCACGTTATCGGTGAGATCCTTCCACACGCCGCTGATGCCTTTTACTTCGGCCTGGCCGCCGAGCTTGCCTTCGGTGCCGACCTCGCGGGCCACGCGCGTCACTTCGGCGGAGAAGCCGTTGAGCTGGTCGACCATCGTGTTGATGGTTTCTTTCAGCTGCAGGATTTCGCCTTTCACGTCCACGGTGATCTTGCGGGACAAGTCGCCTCGGGCCACGGCGGTGGTCACTTCGGCGATGTTTCGCACTTGGCCGGTCAAGTTCGCGGCCATGGAATTCACGGAGTCCGTGAGATCCTTCCAGGTGCCGCCGGCGCCGGTCACGTTCGCCTGACCGCCGAGCTTGCCTTCGGTGCCCACTTCGCGGGCCACGCGTGTCACTTCGGAGGCGACTGAGCGAAGCTGGTCCACCATCGTGTTGATGGTTTCTTTGAGCTGCAGAATTTCGCCGCGCACGTCCACCGTGATCTTGCGCGACAAGTCGCCGCTCGCGATGGCCGTGGCCACGTCGGCGATGTTTCTAACTTGGCCGGTGAGGTTGGAGGCCATGGCGTTGACGTTGTCGGTGAGGTCTTTCCACACGCCGGACACGTCTTTCACTTCGGCCTGACCGCCGAGCTTGCCTTCGGTACCGACCTCGCGCGCCACGCGCGTCACTTCGGCGGAGAAGCCGTTGAGCTGGTCGACCATCGTGTTGATGGTTTCTTTCAGCTGCAAGATTTCGCCTTTCACGTCCACGGTGATCTTGCGGGACAAGTCGCCTCGGGCCACGGCGGTGGTCACTTCGGCGATGTTTCTAACCTGGCCGGTGAGGTTGGTGGCCATGGCGTTGACCGAGTCGGTCAAGTCTTTCCAAGTGCCGGCCACGCCGGGCACGAGCGCCTGACCGCCGAGCTTGCCTTCCGAACCCACTTCGCGGGCCACGCGGGTCACTTCGGAGGCGAACGAGCGGAGCTGGTCGACCATCGTGTTGATGGCTTCTTTCAGCTGCAGGATTTCGCCACGCACGTCGACGGTGATCTTGCGGGACAAGTCGCCGTTGGCTACGGCGATGGTCACTTCAGAAATGTTTCGGACCTGACCGGTGAGGTTGCCGGCCATGGAGTTCACGTTGTCGGTGAGATCTTTCCACACGCCGGTGATGCCGGGCACGATGGCCTGGCCGCCGAGCTTGCCTTCGGTACCGACTTCGCGCGCCACGCGCGTTACTTCGGCGGAGAAGCCGTTGAGCTGGTCGACCATCGTATTGATGGTTTCCTTGAGCTCCAGAATTTCGCCTTTGACGTCCACCGTGATTTTGCGTGACAAGTCGCCACGGGCCACGGCCGTCGTCACTTCGGCAATGTTACGTACCTGGCCGGTGAGGTTCTTGGCCATGGCGTTGACCGAGTCGGTCAAGTCTTTCCAAGTGCCGGCCACGCCCGGCACGATGGCCTGACCGCCGAGCTCACCTTCGGAACCCACCTCTCGCGCCACGCGGGTCACTTCGGACGCGAACGAACGCAGCTGGTCCACCATCGTGTTGATGGCTTCCTTCAGTTGCAAGATTTCGCCACGCACGTCGACGGTGATCTTGCGGGACAAGTCGCCGTTGGCGACGGCGATGGTCACTTCGGAAATGTTTCTAACCTGGCCGGTGAGGTTGGAGGCCAGTGAGTTGACGTTATCGGTGAGGTCCTTCCACACACCCGACACGTCCTTCACTTCGGCCTGACCGCCGAGCTTGCCTTCGGTACCGACTTCGCGGGCCACGCGCGTCACTTCGGCAGCGAAACCGTTGAGCTGGTCGACCATCGTATTGATGGTTTCTTTGAGCTGCAGGATTTCGCCTTTGACGTCCACGGTGATTTTGCGAGACAAGTCGCCTCGCGCCACGGCGGTGGTCACTTCGGCGATGTTACGCACCTGGCCGGTGAGGTTGGCGGCCATGGAGTTCACCGAGTCGGTGAGATCTTTCCAAGTGCCGGCCACGCCGGGCACCACGGCTTGACCGCCGAGTTTGCCTTCGGAGCCGACTTCACGCGCCACGCGCGTCACTTCGGAGGCGAACGAACGCAACTGGTCCACCATCGTGTTGATGGCTTCCTTGAGCTGCTGAATTTCGCCACGCACGTTCACCGTGATCTTGCGTGACAAGTCGCCGCTGGCGATGGCCGTCGCCACCTCGGCGATGTTTCGCACCTGGCCGGTGAGGTTACCAGCCATCGAGTTCACGTTATCGGTGAGGTCCTTCCAGGTGCCGGCAGCGCCGGGCACCGAGGCCTGGCCACCGAGCTTGCCTTCGGTGCCGACTTCGCGGGCCACGCGTGTCACTTCCGAAGTGAACAGGCCCATCTGCTCGATCATGGTGTTGACGATGGTGGCCGAGCGTAAGAACTCACCCTTCAGCGGCCGGCCGTCGACTTCGAGGCGCACGGTCTGCGACAGGTCGCCCTTGGCCACGGCGGTGATGGTTCGAGTGACTTCGGCGGTGGGCCACAACAAATCGTCGATCAGGGTGTTGAAGGCGCCTTCCATGTCGCCCCAGGCGCCGGAGCGACGATCGATGGCCATGCGATGCCGGGTCTTACCTTCTTTACCGACCACCTGGCCGGCGCGTGACATTTCTTGAGACAGCCGTTCATTGGTGGCGATGATCTCGTTCAAGGTCTCGGCCACCTTGCCTTCGAGGCCGTCGTAGTCGCCGGCGATACGCACCGAAAAGTCACCGTCGCGAACCGCCTTCAGGGTCGCCAACAAATTCTTCAGGTCGAACGGGACGGACGCCTTGGGCGCCGCGATCTTGGGGCTGGGTACTTTTTTCACAGGTGCTTTGACGATGCGACGACGGACTCTCGCTGGGGTTGGCATTCAAAGCTCCGGATGACATACGCGGGGAAGCGCCGGCCAAGCGCCTGACAAAGCTATTGTTGTTGCGGAAGCGGGAAGCAAACTAGCCATTCGGTGCAGCACCTGCAACCCTTACATATCGATAGTTTGCAGTTGGCCGGAAAGTTCAGGACACTGGGAACTTTCTGCGTAGGTGGACATTACACGTGGTTCAGCAGGTGCAGCAATTATAACGAGCAGCGATGACGGGAGTGATGGAGCCAGCCGTGGAGCAGTTTCTGCTCGCGAGCATCGACACCGTGCCACACCTGGAAGCATTGCTACTGATCTTCCAAGCGCCGGCCACCGTCTGGACGGTGACGGAGCTGTCGGCACGCATCTATGTCAGCGACAAACAGGCTGCCGGCATTCTGGAGGATCTGGCGCGCCGCTCGCTGATCGTGCGGCTCGATCCGGCCAGCGCCGCTCAATACCAATACAGCCCCAGGTCGCAGCCCCAGACGGAGCTGCTCCATAAGGTGGCTGAGTCCTATCGCACTCAACTGGTCCAAGTGACACGATTCATTCATTCGCATGCCTCCGGCTCGGTGCGTGACTTTGCACGGGCGTTTCGGCTCAAGGAACAGGACTAAAAATGGCCAGCTTGGTGTATCTGCTCGGCGCCATCGTGACCGCGATGTGCGCCATCCTGCTGTTGCGAGGGTTCATTCGCTCGCGAGGACGATTGTTGTTGTGGAGCGGCCTGTGCTTTGCCGGGCTGACCCTGTCGAACGCATTGCTGTTCGTGGACCTGGTGCTGCTGCCGCCGGAGCACAGTCTTTATATGTGGCGGCTGAGCACGGCCGCGGGTGCCATGCTGCTGCTGGTCTACGGCCTGGTCTTCGAGAGCGAGTGAGTCATGATCGAAGGCTTTCTATTGGGCGTGATCGTCACTGCGTCGCTGATCTCGGCCGGTTTCTTCTGGCGCTTCTATCGCCAGACCGGCGACAGCTTGTTCTTTGCCTTTGCCGCTGCGTTCGCCATCGAGGGCGTCAATCGCATCGCTTTTCTGATGGTGGACAAGCCCAGCGAGGGCAGTCCCATCATATATATGGTGCGGTTGGTGGCCTTTTTGCTATTGCTCGGGGCCATCGTGGTCAAGAATCGCGACACGCCGAACGATCACCAGTAACTCGGACTCAATCGCTGGAACTGGCTGGCGGTGCGCCGGCGTTTCAGTCGCATGAGTTGGAGCCGCAGACAAATCGTTGCCGCCGGTGTGATCGGTGCGCTGCTGGCCGTCGCTGTGACCATCATCGGGCTGAACTTCTTGCAGCCGGAGCGTCGTATTCAGCAGCAGGTGGAGCATCGCTATGCCACCGCCGATCCCCAGTTTCGACATGAGCTGAGCACGCTGCTCGGACCGCCCATTGTGGAGGGCAATCGGGTCAGCAACTTCGAGAACGGCGAACAGATATTTCCCGCGATGTTGGCGGCCATCCGCGGCGCTCGCCACAGCATCAATTTCGAGACTTATATTTATTGGTCAGGCGAGATCGGCCGGGAGTTCGCCGATGCATTGATCGAGCGCTCGCGCGCCAAGGTGCCGGTGCACGTACTGGTGGATTGGGTCGGCAGCCAGAAAATGGACGAGGTGCTGGTCCATCGCATGGCGGAGGCGGGTATTCGTATCGAACGTTATCACCCGCTGCATTGGTATCACCTGGTGCGCATGAACAATCGCACCCATCGCAAGTTGCTGGTGGTCGACGGCAAGATCGGTTTCACCGGTGGCGTCGGAATTGCCGATCAGTGGGAAGGGCGGGCGCAGGACCAAGAACATTGGCGGGATTCGCACTATCGAATCGAAGGTCCGGCCGTGGCACAGATGCAGGCGGCGTTCATGGATAACTGGATCAAAGCGACGGGCTCGGTGCTGCGAGGCGACGATTACTTTCCGCCTTTGCAACGGGCCGGCGATGCGGCTGGGCAGGTATTCACCAGCTCGCCCACTGGCGGTGCCGACAGCATGTTGTTGATGTACTTGCTGGCCATCTCGTCCGCGGTGAAGACCATCGATTTGTCGGCGTCCTATTTCGTGCCGGACGAGTTGACGTTGCAAGTGATGGTGGCAGCGCTCAAGCGTGGCGTGCGGATCCGAATCATCGTGCCTGGCGAGGACATCGATACCGAGATCGTACGCAAAGCCTCACGAGCGTCGTGGGGTGAGTTGTTGGCGGCCGGCGCGCTGATTCATGAATATCAGCCGACGATGTTTCATTGTAAGACCCTGATCGTCGATGGCCTGTTGGTGTCGGTGGGCTCGACCAATTTCGACATGCGTTCATTTCGGCTCAACGATGAAGCGAACTTGAACGTGTATGACGCCGCGTTCGCCGAGGAACTCACGGAGGTGTTCCAGGATGATCTCCGGCACGCCAAGCTGATCACGTTACAGAATTGGCTGCACCGGCCACTGACGGAAAAGATCATGGAGAACGCCGCCGCCGCGTTGTCGTCGCAGCTGTAGCCCGGCGACGCTCGTCATCGGATGATGGCTCTAGCATGTGATGCGTGAGTTGTCATCGGTGGTCCCGCGGGCATGATTTCAAGCGCGGAGCGCTCGCTCACAACATACTGAGTAGCTAAGCACGCCGGTGGAGTCGACGTTACACTACCGTGACGAATTCCAATTACGGAGCGAGGCATGGTGGTAAGAGCATTACGCGTCGGTGTGGCGTCGGCAGCCTGCGTTTTTAGCATTTCGGTAATGTCCGGCGTCGCGCAGGGCGCGGATCAAGCCGACCTGACCGTCATCAATCGCATCGTCGATGAAGGTTTCAATCGCAGCGAATTGCCGCTGACCGCGGCTTATCTCACCGATAGCATCGGCGGGCGCTTGCCCAATTCGCCGCAGATGCGTGCGGCCGAGCGCTGGACTCAGGAGCAGTACAAGGCGTGGGGCCTGAAGAACGTCCGCACCGAAGGCTTCGAGTTCGGTCGCGGCTGGTCCATTGATAAGTCCAGCGTGCGCATGTTGAAGCCGCGGATCGCCGAGTATCGCGCCATTCCGGTGGCCTGGACGCCAGCCACCAACGGCGCAATCAATGCCACCATCGTCATCGCACCCTTGAACAAGGTCGAAGACTTCGCTCGCTGGAAGGGCAAGTTGCGGGGTCAGATCGTGCTGGTGACCCAGCCGGACACTGGCGGCGAACCCGCGGTCGCCCCGTTCGTGCGCTTGGGCCGGGACGAGCTGAGCAAGCTGGATACGTACAGCCAGCCGCGCGTGTCCATGGATGCTGAGGTGAACAAGCGCCTGGAGCGCAATCGCTTCGAAGCACAGCGTGATGAGTTCCTGGCCGCCGAAGGCGCGGTCGCGTGGGTGCGCAGGTCCTATCGCGAAGGTGGCTTGGTGCACGGTGAGGGCTACATGCATCGCCGGAATCAGTCGCCGAAGCTGCCGGGCTTCGAGCTCGCCGCCGAGCACTATCGTCAGCTCGCACGGCTGGCCAAGGTGGGACCGGCGCCGACGCTCGAACTGATCAGCGACGTGAAGTATCACGACGAAGATTCCAAAGCGTACAACGTGTTCGCCGATCTGCCGGGGCGCGATGCCAAGGCTGGCTACGTGATGGCCGGTGCGCATCTCGACAGCTGGGTTGCATCTGACGGCGCTCAAGACAATGCCGCAGGTAGCGCGGTGGTGATGGAAGCCGCACGCATCCTCAACAAGCTCGGCCTCAAGCCCAAGCGCACGATTCGCTTTGCCTTGTGGAATGGCGAAGAGCAGGGCTTGTACGGTTCGTTCGATTACATCGAACGGCACTTGGTGTCGCGTGCACCGCTGACATCGCCGGTTTATGCAGCGATGGCGCCGTATGCGACTTGGAATCTGCGTTGGCCGGTGAAGCCGGGTCCGGATTACGATCTGTTGTCGGCGTACTTCAACCTGGACAATGGCTCAGGCAAGGTTCGCGGCATCTACGCCGAAGGCAACATCGCGGCCACGCCGATTCTGAAGACCTGGCTGGCGCCGTTCGCGAGCATGGGGGCTGACTCGGTGGTCGCATCGCCCACCGGCGGCACGGATCATATCGGCATGCAGGCTGTCGGCATCCCGGGCTTCCAGTTCGTGCAGGATCCGCTCGACTACAACAGCCGCATTCATCACACCAGCATCGACAGCTACGATCACCTGCGCATGGAAGACCTGAAGCAGGCCGCTGTGATCATGGCGTCGTTCCTGTGGATGTCGGCCGATCGCGATCAGCCGCTGCCCAAGAAGCCGCTGCCGACCAAGCCGTCGCAGACCGATCCGTTCGAATACGAGATCGATACGCCGTAAGCAAAAGACCTTCTGGAAAAAGTCGAAGCCCCGCGGAATGCGGGGCTTCGTGCCGGATCTCTATCGAACCTGAAGATGCCCTACATTCTAGGGAAGATCTTCGAGAGATGACGGCGGTGGAAGAGCATCGGATTTCGATTCACAACTGACAATCAAAAAACTAGCTGCTTCCATGTGCGTGACGTTTGGGCGCGCGTCAAGGTTCCGTTTCAATGCCGTTGCAGGCTAGTGACTTATCACGACGGCGAGCGACGTAAGTGCGGAGGGCTGATCGCCTACATCGATCATTGCCCCGTCAGTTTCGGTCCCATCGCGAGTTTGACGTCCTGCGGAACGGCGTATTCCGCGGCAATGTATTCGGAATCCAGCAGGCCGAATTGCTCACGTTGCACGACGTAGCTCCAGAAAGCGTCGGCGGCGTCCATCACCAAACTTTGACGAACTGACTCGTCCCGCTTACGGCGGTTAGCCATCACGTCGGCGTCGTATTCGCTCAGCGCCTGAATGGTTTTCTGCAGTTTGCGACCGGCAAAGCCGAACGATACAGCCGCTTCGCCGGCGAACAAATATTCGATGGGATTTTCAAATCGCGGCATTCCTTAGCGCCCGTCCGTGGAACTCATCAGTCGGCGGTACTGGCCGAGGTGTCGAATGGCGTGTTGTTCTTTGCCTTGCACTTCGTAGAGGCGGGCAAGGTTGAAGTGAGCGTCGGCAAGGCTGGGATCTTCGGTGAGCACGGTTTGATACGCCTCGATGGCGTCGTCGATGCGGTCCAGGTCTTCGAGTACCACACCGAGATTGAACATCAGCACCGGATTCGTGCCGCATTCCTGAATGCCGCGACGGTAAACGACTTCGGCTTTCTTTTCGTCGTGACGCGCGTGGAGTAGGCGGCCTAGATTGATCCACGCACTGACGTAGTCAGGTTCCAGCTCGACAACCTTTTCATACGCAGCTTGCGCAGAGCGAGCGTCCGCGTCTTCCAGCTTCAGCGCTTTGTCGAACCAATCATCAGCGGTTGCAGCGGGCGGCGTCTTGGTTGGAGCAGCAACTGTTTCTTTGTGCTCGACCACTCGAATCACGCCGTTCTCGACGCTCACATCTAGCCCGAGCACATATTGACCGTCGTCGACTTGGAAATGATTCTGGCCGTCGCGTACTACCACGCGATCGCCGATGGCGCTGATGCTCAGTCCCGACAAGGGCATTTGTTCGGGCAAGTGGCGTCGCAAATCTTCCAACGAACGATTGATGCGGCGACGAGAGATCTTGGCTTCGAGCAAAGCCCGCGCGGCTCGCAGCACGATCAGATCTTGAAAGGAAAACTGCAGCTGACGTTTGGG
>NZ_JAEUPY010000034.1 GCF_016790065.1 Steroidobacter sp. | reverse complement strand
AGCGGCACCTTACTGAAGGACCTGAGCAGTTTCCAGACTGAGGCGAATAGTTCTGTACTGGCTCCCATCAGAAGATTTGGAATCGTTTGTCGTAACGACACGCACATTCACAATCACTTCGTCATAGTCGATTTCGTGCTCGCCGCTCCACCAGATGGAACTGGCTGATCGCGGCAAGCGATCGAACTCCTGTTTGCTCATTATCGACGTGAGAGCCAACTTCCTTTTTACTTGCCCAGCACCGTCATAGATGACGATTGCATCGTCTCCCCATCCCCTGCTGTGCCAGTTGTCGAAGGTGACGAAACTCCCATCCTTGGCCGAGACCAGAGCACTTACTGGTGAGACATCGTTTACCAACTGCTTGCGCCACACGCGCCGGTACTCAGCACCCTCTAGCCTCTCGAGCACGGCCTCACATCTCGCCAACCCTTCCGATCGCTGCCCTGCTTCAGCGTTGTCTGCCACCTTGTCTTCGAAATACGGCAAGGCTCCCGCCAGTTCACGAGGAAACACGGTTAGGCGATAGCTGCCATTGGACGACGTGTACGTTTTTGGAGCCGCAGGAACCACTGATCTGCTAGCACAGTGGGGACCACCAGCATCCACGGGATCATGAAGGCCAGCTGCTTCATTGCCACCAAATGCCGTCGCCGAGGCGGGTGTGCAACGCGCGCGAACTCGATCGGAAGGCATCGCATAGTTCTTCAGCTACCTCAGGCATCTTGCCGAATTTGGAGTGGGATCGTCGCGTTTCCGCAGAAACGCCGAATGTTAAATTCTCGGATGCGCGCCACCGAAGCGCGAAGACTCGAGCGCCTCGCTAGGCCTCCGAGTAGTACCCACGCCCCGCGAAAACCTGTTCGAGCGCCCGCTGCAACTTCCCCCACGCCTCATCGTCGATTGAGAAGCCAACCACGAAACGCCCATCGCTTCTCATGCGGCCGGCGGCTTCGTGATCGAGCTGAACGTCGATGTGTGTCCGGGAAAGCTTGAACGCCTGGATGTGCCCGTACCAGGACCAGCCCTGATTGCAGCACTCGATGTAGATGTCATCCATGCCCAATCGGGCGTCTTCCGCAGAGTATTTGTCTGCGGCTTGCAGCATCACGTATCGCTCTGCGGCGAGATTCTCGTCGACACTCCAGGTGACGAGCCAACCCCACGCTTCCTTGGAGACGTGGACGTACTTGGCATCGAATTCGATTGGCATGACCTAACGCTCTGGCTGGACCGCAAGCAAACGCTCGCTCGAACATGACCACAGCGATTCGTGCTTCCCGCTTGCGTCGAAACCATGCGACAAGGTTGCTGATCATGCGCTCTCGCTTTTGTAGACCGCCTAAGCACAGCGTTTCATCCCGCGACATCGTGGGAATTCACTGTTGATTGGCCAACGCCGCGTTTCCGCAGAAACGCCGAATGTTAAATTCCAGGCCGCGCGCACTGATACGCGAGGCGGAGTGGAATGTGCGGGAGTTCTCAGCGACGCGCAGGACACGCGGCTGGATACGCGCCTCTAGAACGCGAGGCGCTTACGAGGGGTGGGGGCGGCGCACGCGGACGCGCACGCCAGCCAAAAAAGAGCGGTTAGCTCTCCGCCTTCACCGGCAGCTTCACCCGAATGTGCAGCTCTTTCAGCTGCTCTTCTGAAACACTCGTCGGCGCACTGGTCATCAAGTCCGCCGCCGTCTGAGTCTTCGGGAACGCGATGACGTCGCGGATCGAATCCGTGCCCGCCATGAACATCACGATGCGGTCCAAGCCGAACGCGATGCCGCCATGCGGCGGCGTGCCGTACTTCAGCGCTTCGAGCAGGAAGCCGAATTTGACCTGCGCTTCTTCCGCAGAAATGCCGAGCAAATCGAACACCGTCGACTGCATTTCCGTGCGATGGATACGCACCGAGCCGCCGCCGATTTCGGAGCCGTTGAGCACCATGTCGTAGCCCTTCGACAGCGCGTTCTTCGGGTCGGCACGCAGAGCGGCTGCGTCTTCGATACGAGGCGCGGTGAACGGGTGATGCAGAGCGGCCCAGCGCTTGCCGTCCGGATCCCATTCGAACATCGGGAAGTCGACGACCCACAGCGGGTGCCAGCCGGCCTTCGCCAACTTCAAGTCGTGGCCGACCTTGATGCGCAGCGCGCCGATGGCATCGTTCACGACCTTCGCATTGTCGGCGCCGAAGAAAATCAGATCGCCGTCTTGAGCGCCGGTGCGCGACAGAATGCCGCTGACGGCGTCGTCGCTGAGGAACTTGAGAATGGGCGACTGCAAACCATCGCGGCCCTTCGCCTTCTCGTTGACCTTCACATATGCGAGGCCCTTCGCGCCGTAGCGTCCGACGAACGTCGTGTAATCGTCGATCTCTTTGCGAGACAGCTTGCTGCCGCCTTCGGGCACGCGAAGCGCGGCCACGCGACCGTCCGGGTTGGATGCCGGGCCGGCAAACACTTTGAAGTCGCAGTCCTTCACCAAATCGGCAACGTCGACCAGCTCCAGCGGAATGCGCAGGTCCGGCTTGTCGGACGCGTAGCGACGCATCGCTTCGGCGTAAGTCATGCGAGGGAACGGATTCGGCAGATCGTCGCCGAGCACGGTCTTGAAGATGGAACGGATCAGCGCTTCCATCAGCTGCATGATCTGTTCTTCGCTCAGGAACGATGTCTCGATATCGAGCTGAGTGAATTCCGGCTGACGCTCGGCGCGCAGGTCTTCGTCACGGAAGCAGCGAACGATCTGATAGTAACGATCATAGCCGGCCATCATCAGCAGCTGCTTGAACAGCTGCGGCGACTGCGGGAGCGCGAAGAACTGGCCCGCATGCGTGCGGCTCGGCACGAGATAGTCACGCGCGCCTTCCGGGGTCGCCTTGGTGAGCATCGGCGTTTCGATGTCGATGAAGCCGTTGGTGTCGAGATAGTCGCGCATGGCCCGCGTGACCGAATGACGCAGGCGGATGCGCTTCTGCATCACATCCCGACGCAGGTCGAGATAGCGATACTTCAATCGAATCTCTTCGTTGACCGGCTCGTCGTGATGGAACGGCGGCGTCTCGGAGCGGCTCAGAATTTCCAGCTCACGGCACAACAGCTCGACCTGACCCGAAGGCAGATTGGCGTTGGCAGTGCCGGCTGGACGGGCGCGGACCAGGCCCTTGATACGGATGCAGAACTCGCCACGCAGGCGCGAGGCGTCGGCGAAGGTGTCCTGGGCGTCCGGATCGAACACGATCTGCAGCAGGCCCTCGCGGTCGCGCAGGTCGACGAAAATCACGCCGCCATGGTCACGCCGGCGATGCACCCAGCCCGCGACGCTGACTTCCGTGCCGATGAGGGACTCGTTGACCTGGCCGCAATAATGGGAGCGCATGGGAAAAGGGGCTCGGGACGTTGGGAGCGCGGGATGTTACGGAGCCCCCCGGGGGTGCGCAAGCAAGCGGCCGCCGACGCCGGGCTCTGCCCCGAAAAACGGGACAGATTTAATTACTTAGCCGTTGGGCGTCCTGCCCAGCACCGGGGACCGAAATAAATCCGTCCCCGTTTGAGCTGCTTTTGAGCCGGATCAGCGGCGCTTGGCCTTCTTCTTCGCCGGCGCCGCCTTTTTCGGGGCCGGGCGCTTGGCCGGGGCCTTGGCGGCGGGCTTCTTGCCCTTGGACTGGGAAGACGGGGCCGCGGCAGCCTTGCCCGCAGGCTTCTTGGCACCGGCGCCGGTCTTCACTTCGGCCTTGGACTCAGCCTTCTTGTCCGCCTTGTCGACCTTGGCGTCAGCCTTGGCATCGGCCTTGGCGTCCGCTTTGGCCTCGCCCTTCTTGTCGCCCTTGCCCGGCTTGCTGTCGTCGGACTTGGCGGCCGGCTCGTCGCGGTCGGCGATGTTGCGCTTGTCCTCACCCTCGGACTTGAAGTCGGTCTCGTACCAGCCGGCGCCTTTGAGCCGGCACACTGGTGCCGAGATCAGCTTCTTGAGCGTCGGCTTTTTACAGCTGGGACACTTGCGCAGCGGCTCATCGGAAATCTTCTGCAGGGTCTCGACGTAGAACTTGCAGTTACTGCATTCGTATTCGTAAAACGGCATGGTTATTCTCGACCACCAACCTTCGCGCAACTCGGCGTCGGCGCATCATAGAGGCCGACGCCGAATCTTCAAGTTTTCCGCGTAAATGCCAGCTCGCCATCCTGGGTTGTGACCTGAACCTTGGCGCCCGGGCCGAATTCCCCGCGCAAAATGCGCTGGGCCAGCGGGTTTTCCAGCTGCTGCTGAATGGCCCGTTTCAGCGGTCGCGCGCCATACACCGGGTCGAACCCGGCTTCCGCCAGCCGATCGGTGGCCGCCGCATCGAGGTTCAGCTCGATATCGCGCTCGGCCAAACGCTTGCGCAGGTAGGCCAGCTGGATGTCCACGATGGAGCGCAGCTGTTCCCGGCCCAGCGGATGGAACACCACCAGGTCGTCGACGCGGTTGATGAATTCGGGCCGGAAGTGCTGTTGCACGATCTCCAGCACCGACTGTTTCATCTTGGCGTAATTGGCCTCGCCCGCCAGCTCCTGGATCACGTTCGAGCCCAGGTTGGACGTCATGATGATCACGGTATTGCGGAAATCGACCGTGCGGCCTTGGCCGTCGGTGAGGCGGCCGTCATCCAGGACCTGCAACAGCACGTTGAACACATCCGGATGGGCCTTTTCCACTTCATCCAGCAACAGCACCGAGTACGGCCGGCGACGCACCGCCTCGGTGAGATAGCCGCCTTCCTCATAACCGACATAGCCCGGAGGCGCGCCGATGAGCCGAGCCACGGAATGTTTCTCCATGAACTCCGACATGTCGATGCGGACCATGGCCTCTTCGGTATCGAACAAGAACTCGGCCAGCGCCTTGCTCAGCTCGGTCTTACCGACACCGGTGGGGCCGAGGAACAAGAACGAACCATTGGGCCGATTCGGATCGGACAAGCCGGCACGCGAGCGGCGGATCGCATCGGATACCGCGGCCACTGCCTCGGCCTGGCCGACGACGCGCTTGCCCAGCTGTTCTTCCATCCGCAGCAGCTTTTCTTTCTCGCCTTCGAGCATCTTGGAGATGGGAATGCCGGTCCACGCGGCCACGACCTCGGCGATCTCCTCGTCCGTCACCTTGTTACGCAACAGTTTCTTTTGGTCCTGCTGCTGCTCGGCTGCGGTGGCCTGCGCGAGACGGCGTTCCAGCTCGGGAATCTTGCCGTACGCCAGCTCGGACATGCGCTGTAGGTCTTGCCCACGACGCGATGTTTCCAATTCCAGCTTGGCGCGCTCCAGCTCTTCTTTGATGCCGGCGGCACTTTGCACGGACGCCTTCTCGGCCTTCCACACTTCTTCGAGATCGGAATATTCTTTTTCGAGCGAGCCCAGCTGCTCGTTGAGTGCGTTCAAGCGCTTCTTGGAAGCGTCGTCGGCTTCTTTCTTCAACGCCTCGCGTTCGATCTTGAGCTGGATGATGCGACGTTCGAGACGATCCATGGCCTCGGGCTTGGAATCGATTTCCATGCGGATGCGCGAACCGGCTTCATCGATCAGGTCGATGGCCTTGTCCGGCAGCTGCCGATCGGTGATGTAACGATGCGAGAGCGTGGCCGCTGCAACGATGGCCGGATCGGTGATCTCCACGCCGTGGTGAACTTCGTAACGTTCCTTCAGGCCACGCAGGATGGCAATGGTGTCTTCCACCGAAGGCTCGTTCACCAACACTTTCTGGAAACGACGTTCGAGCGCGGCGTCCTTCTCTATGTACTTGCGATATTCGTCGAGCGTCGTCGCGCCC
>NZ_JAEUPY010000275.1 GCF_016790065.1 Steroidobacter sp. | reverse complement strand
TGCGCTTCTGGATCGCCGATCCCCAGGAAGGCGTGAACAACGTGCGCTCCGATGTGAACCGCGCCATCTGGCGCTTGTTCAAGGCCAACGACATCGTCATTCCGGTCGCCCAGCGCGAAGTCATTCTGGAGATGCGCGAACGCGGTGCCGTCGTGCGTGACGTTTAAGCATGGCTCTCGCCAACGAGTTGGGTATTCCGGAAGACGCCATCGAGCTGCGTTTCATTCGCTCCGGCGGTCCCGGCGGTCAGAACGTCAACAAGGTCGCCAGCGCCGTGCAGATGCGCTGTGACTTGAAGCTATGGCCGGCGCTTCCCGAACGCGTTCGCGATCGTCTGCGCACCCTCGCCGGCCGTCGCCTCACTGCCGACGATGTCATCGTCATCAGCGCGCAACGCTTCCGCACTCAGGAACATAACAAGCGCGATGCTCTGGAACGGCTCGGTGAGATGGTCACCCAAGCTCGTATCGAGCCTCGCATTCGCCGGGCAACCAAACCGACGCGCGCTTCCAAGGAACGTCGCCTGGAAGGCAAACAAAAACGCGGCGACGTTAAAAAGGGCCGCAAGGTCTCGCACGACTGGTGAGTCCGCCCGCCAGATGAAACCAAGCCGCGGCAGCTGCAACTTGCCGGGCCGGCGCTGGGTTTTCTCGGCAAAAACAGCTCGCGATCGCCGGGCAATGTTTGCTATCGCGACGTCCATCTCACATTCGATGAGCGCCGGCTCACAGTTCCTGAACGGGACGCGACTTATAGTCCGCGTCAACATAGTGACGGAACACTTCCATGCACACCCGGCACCAGGTTACATCGGCTTCGACAGTCGCGATGCTAGCGCTAGCAACACTGTCCTCGTGTGGACAGGTGATGTTGTCGGACTCCGACCGGAAAGCCGAAGAACAGCAGGCACGCTCGCTAGTGCTACTCAGCCCGCTCGTTATAAACATGGCGCCGCGCGGATTTAACTTGCGCGTGGACACTTCGGGCGAGCAAGTCCCGACCAGCTATCGTTTCCACCTGCAAGCAGTCAGCACCGCGGAGCAGTCGCTGTATGCCTTCGTCGATATCGCCCGCACCGGCGAGAAGACGCAGCTGAGTCTGAAGTGTGTGGTTCCCGTGTCCAGTGCTGGAGCCTCCGGCAGCCACGATTGCAGCGACCCCGCCGCGGTCAAGCCCGGCATGACGCTCTAAACCTTACAGCGCCACCGCGATCCCCAGGCGCCATTGCGAATCGAGCTTGCGGTTGTAATCCAGCAAGCTCTCGCCGTAGCCGTTGAAATATTGCAACGTCAACCAGCCGGTCAGGTCACCGCCGCTGAGCTTGGATAGCGGATACGAAACATTCAGTTCGACGCTGCCGTAGTCGCTGCGTTCGCCCTTGCGGATCGTGGTCCAGAAATCCAACCCGCCCTTGGCACCGATGCCGAGCACCCAATCGACATAGCCGCGATAGTCTTTGAGATCGGGATTCTCGTCGTCGGCAATGTAGTTGTGAATCAGCGGCGCGGCGAAGAAGCGCAGCCCGGAGGGGTCGCCCAACGTCAGCGTCGGTCGCGCGTAGAACATATTGAAGCTACGCGAGTCGTCGCCTTCCTTACCGTTGGACTCATGACCGAAGCCGGTCTCGACACCGACGCGCAACTGACCGTCGAAGAATCGCGCCAGGTCGTAATTGGAAAAGAACAACCGCGGCCGATAGCTGGAATCTTTGAAGGGCTTGGACAAATCGCCCAAATCCCACAGCGAGGTCTGCGAATAGGACAGATACAAATCGTCGATCCATGGCAAGCGACGCGCCAGCGGGCCGCGACCGTCGAACAGTTGATAACGCAAGCTGATCTGGAACTTGGCATTCAAGCCGCCGTCGCCACCGACCAGGAAATAAACCGGCTCGTACACCGACACCGCCAACGGCGGCGGCTTGTCGACCAGCGCGGTCGTATACGAATCCTTCGGCTGCTGCGGCTCGGCCGGTCGAGTGCTCTCATTGGCTGCGACCGCATTACTGTTTTGTGCCGGCGGCAGAATCTGCAAGGCCACCGAGTTCGACGCCAGGCCGGTGGGAACCAGCGTCGCCACGCCTTCGACCTGGGCCGGTAACGCACCCTGTAATTTCATCCGGACGAAGCCACCGGGCGCCACTTCGATCTTGCCGGTGCGCTCCGGCGTGAATTCGATGACGGACAGCGCGGTCGGCGTCTCGAAGCGCACATGTAGCTCGACCGGGAGTTCCACCACCAGCGGCTGCGCGTCACTATTGGTGATGGTCAGATCGAGCTGCACCGGCGTGCCCGAAACAACCTGGGCGTGCGGCGTGGATAGGATGATGTCGGCGCGAGCACCCCAGCTCAGTAGTAAGGCCAGGGCGAGGAACAGCTTGGAAATATTCATGGCACCGGATGACCGCCGCGACAGACCTGTCGCAGCGTACCGGGCCGCGACAGATCCAGCTAGCGGTGCGTCACCTGCAGCACGCTGTTCCGGATTTGTTCGTGCAACACCAGCTGCGCATCGTCAGCCACCGCGGGCAGCATGTCCGTGTAGGTCAACCGGCCTTCGGCACTCACACCGAGCACGTTCCGGGCACGCAGCAGGTCGATGAAGTTTTTGAACAGGGTCTTGTCGAAGAACTCGGGCGAGTTCAACTCATACAACAACGACATGCGCTGAGCCATGAGCTGACATTGCGACTCCAGCGCGTCCTGACTGATGCGCCCGCTGCCGTGCTTCAACAACACCGCGATCACCAGGTAATAGCGCTCGATGATTTGCACGGTGACCTGCGCCAGCACCGACAGCTGCACCGCCTCTGCCGAGCCCGTTGGCGGACGACGCCATTGCGCACCCGCCTCCACCGACTCCAGCAAGCCGTGATTGGCGAGATCGTCCAGCGTTTCGAGCACCGCGGCGCTGATCTCCTCTTCGGTCCAGCGCAGGAACAATTCGTCTCGCACGTACGGATAGACGCGCCACATGAGCCGCTGAATATCTTCGGTCCGCATGGTGCGATTGTTCAAGAAGCAGCAGGCGATCAGCGACGGCAACGCCATCAGATGCAGCACGTTGTTACGGAAGTAAGTCATCAGCACGGAGTTTTCCTCCGTCATCTGCAACACGTCGCCGAGCGGATGTTTCAAGCGCTGGATCACGCCCATGCGCTCGCCGTGACGCACGATGGAAACGCCATCGTTGTCGGTGATCCAAACCAGCGGCGAGTACGGCGCCTGGCGCAACAACGACGCGTACAACTCGAACTGACGCGCCAGATCGCTTTCCAGCATGGATTGCTTGGGCGTCGCCAGCAGGGCCAGCGCGATCAGGTTCATCGGCGCCACGCACGCAGCGCTGTTGATGTTGACCATGATGCGCGTGGACAGCTCGTCGACCGCAGCCGACAACCAAGGCGGCCGCTCCAGCTTGTCGACCGATCGACGATTGTCGGGATCGTGGCGCTTCAAGATTTCGTCGAGATGAATCGCCTCGCCGAAACTCACATGCACTTTGCCGAAGCGCTTACGCAGCGCCGGCAAGGTCCGCAGCATGGTGAAAATGGATTCCTTTTCCTTGGGCTTGCCGAGCATCTCGTTGACGTAGGTCTTGCCTTCGATCAAGCGCTCGTAGCCAAAGTACACCGGCAGGAACACGATGGGCCGCCGTGGATCGCGCAAGTAACTGCGCAGAGTCATCGACAGCATGCCGGTCTTGGGCTGTAACAAACGACCGGTGCGACTGCGCCCGCCCTCGACGAAATATTCCAGGGAGTGGCCGCGCGCCATCATCAAACCCAGGTATTTCATGAACACCATGGTGTACAGGCCGCTGCCCTTGAAACTGCGGCGCATGAAGAAGGCGCCGCCCTTGCGCAAGAAGCGCCCGACGCCCGCCATGTTCAGATTGATGCCGGCCGCGATGTGCGGAATCGCATAGCCCTTGTAATAGATCACATAGGACAACAACAGATAGTCGATATGACTGCGGTGACAAGGCACGTAGATCACTTCGTTGCCGTCGACCACCTTCTGTAGCTGCTCGACATGATGCAGCTCGACGCCGTCGTACAACCGCGTCCAGAACCAACTCAACGCCTTCGCCATGAAGGCCACGAAGATGTGCGAATAGTTGGCTGCAATCTCCCAGACATTGTCCTGCGCCAGCTTCAGCGCTTCGCGTCGAGAGATCTTTTTCGAGCGCATCTCGTCGGCCATCGCGCGACGCACGGCAGCCGAGCGCAACACTTGCGTGACCATGGTTCGTCGATGCGACAGGTCCGGCCCGATGGCGGCCGCTCGCTGTCGCGCCAACATGAGTCGCAAGGTCCGAGTGAGACGGCGCACGGCACGCGATCGATCCGAGCCATCGTTCACCGCCGAGCGCAACGACACCGGCTCGCCGAACTGCACGAACAGATTGCGACCGTTCACCATCAACGACAGCAACCGACGGAAGCGACCGACGCGCTCCCAGTTCTCGGACAGCAGGATGCGCAGCCACGAATCCTTACGATTGGGCGCGCGCCCCCACATCACCGTGACCGGAACCAAATCCACTTCCAGCGTGGGATCGTCGACGGCCGCGGCCACCAGCGAACGCATCGAGTCGGAAATACGATAGTCGGTGCGATCGCCCCAGAAACCGGCGCGACGTTCGAGGAACACCATGGACTCGGCCGGCAGCGGCTGCCTCAACGCCTGCGACGGCGCCGGCAGCCCATTTGCGGCACAGACCTTTTCCAGCACTACTACGTCAGCGGCCGCAGCCTCGTTCAGCACATAGCAAATCGGCCGCGTGTGCTGGGCATAGCGAGCACGCAGGTCTTCAGGCAACACATGCGGACGCGCCCACACCGAAACGGGCGCGCGCAGTAGGCCCAGCCAGAGTCTGTCGAGTCCGGAAAGATCAGCCATCGGTTCGCTTCGCGACGCGCTATTCAGCCGTCGTCGGGTTCTCGTTCTGTTGTAGCGTGCGGTCGAGGTCTTCCTTGTGCTGCTGCATGGTGCCCTCGACGGCACGCGCCTTGTCCATGGCGCCGGCCATATCCTTGAATGCGGTCTCTTCTACCGGCGGCGGCGGCTTGGGCGCCGAACCGCAGGCGACGAGCAACGACGCGGCGGCGGCCACCGCCAGGGCGCATGGAATCCTGCTCTTCCTGGTCATGGGAAACTCCTGTCGCTCGACCCGCCACACTGGCCGTGGCGAATAGTAGCAGGAGCGCCCAGTCAGGCCCGCAACCGTTGCAGGAAGTTGTCCAGCAAGGCACACACTTCGGTCAGATTGGCGGTCAAGCGATGGTCCGAATCGAGGATGTGCAGCGCCGATTTATATTGGCGCGCATAGCGGATGCTGTTCTCCACCGGCACGATGTCATCGTTCCAGCCATGCACGATGTCCACCGGACCCGCCGGCGGTGCCGGCGTGTATTTTTCATAGCCGGGCATGAAGAACGCCGGCGCCAACAAGAACAAGCCGCGCGTCAGCACTTGTGTCGATACGGTCGTGCACACGTGCGCGCCCAGACTCGAACCGACCAGCAACAATTCGCCCGGAAGTTTTTTGCACACTTCGAGCAGCTTGGTCACGCGCACCGCCGGATCGGCCATGCCGCGATAGTCCACCGATTCCACAGTGAGGCCATGGCGCTTGGCGACTTCGGCCATGGCGACGATTTTCGTGCCCCACGGTTCGCCGTCCTGGCCATGGGAGAACACGATGTACTGCTGGCTCACTAGAACAACTCTCCAGGATTATTGGTGACCGGGCCGGTGGGCGTCGGTCGCAGATGGAAATCGTGCCGCGAGGTATCCGCCAGATGCGACGGCACGACGTTGCACACACTGGAGAAGATGGTCTCGGTGCGGCCGGGATACTGACGCTCCCATTCGCGCAACATCTTCTTGATCTCTACGCGTTGCATGTTCTCTTGCGAGCCACACAGCGTGCACGGAATCAACGGAAATTCACGGGCGCGCGCGTAACGCTCGATGTCCGATTCGGCGACATACGCCAACGGCCGGATCACGATGTGCCGACCGTCTTCGGAATGCAGCTTGGGCGGCATGGCTTTGAGCTTGCCGCCGAAGAACATGTTCAGGAACAGCGTCTCGATGATGTCGTCGCGATGATGACCGAGCGCAATCTTGGTCACGCCGTTTTCGGCAGCGTAGCGGTACAAGGCGCCGCGACGCAGCCGCGAACACAGACCGCACATGGTCTTGCCTTCGGGAATCACGCGTTTGACGACGCTGTATGTGTCCTGCTCGATGATATGAAACGGCACACCCAGTGCCTTTAGATATTCAGGCAACACATGCTCGGGAAAGCCCGGCTGTTTCTGATCCAGGTTGACCGCCAGCAATTCGAAGTCCACCGGCGCGCTGCGCTGGAGCGACAGCAGCAGGTCCAGCAAGGTGTACGAGTCCTTGCCGCCGGACAGGCACACCATCACCTTGTCGCCCGCCTCGATCATGCGGAAGTCTTCGATGGCCTTGCCGGCGAGACTACGCAGCCGCGCTTGCAGGCGTTTGAAGTTGTTCGAGTAGTCGGGTTGAGCCCACATGATTGGTGGCGACCGTGAGTCGCTGTCATTCCTCTAGATACTTGCCTTCGATGTAGCGCAGCCAGGCGGCGGCCGAGAGCGGCTTGCCGGTGGCGTTGCGGATCAGATCGGGGGTGCTGACGGTGGCTGCCAGCGAATGCACATTCTGCCGCAACCACTCGAACAAGCCCGCGAATTGACCGGCCGCCATCTCCTCGTCCAACTGCGGCCGGTCGGAGCGCAGGCTCTCATACAACTGACCGGCAATCACTCCGCCGATGGCATAGGACGGAAAATAACCGAACGAGCCCACCGCCCAATGCACGTCCTGCAGACAGCCTTCGGCATCGTTGGCCGGGCGCACGCCGAGACGGTCGGCCATGCGAGTGTTCCACGCTTCGGGCAAATCGCGAATTTTCAATTCGCCCTTCAGGATCTCCTGCTCCAGCTCATAGCGCAGCAGGATGTGCACCGTATAAGTGACCTCATCGGCGTCGACCCGAATCAGGCTACGACGCACGCGGGTCAGCAGCCGATACAGATTCTCCACGTCCCATTCCGGGCCGGTGACGCCGAAGGCCTTTTCCATCAGCGGCTGTAAATAGCGCAGGAAGGGCCGATTGCGACAGATCAGCATTTCCAGCAGCAGCGACTGGCTCTCTTGCATGGCCATGCCGCGATCCCGACCAGCCGGCTGCCCGCGCCAGGCTTCGGGCAAGCCCACGTCGTACATCGCGTGACCCACCTCATGCAGCACGCCCATCAGGCCGGTCAGCGGATCGGTGGGGTTGAAGCGCGTGGTGATGCGGATATCGCCAGGCACGCCGCCGGTGAACGGATGCTCGCTCTCGTCCAACCGGCCGCGATCGAACGGAAAGCCCATGGTCTTCATCAGCTCGACGGCCAGGTGCCGCTGCTTGCTGACGCTGAAGCGCCCGGTGATCTCCAGCGGCGCCCGCTTGGACTGCGCATCGATGGCTTCCTGAATCAGGCTGGGCACGCGCCGACCCAGCGTGGTGAAAATGGCGTCGATCTCGGCCGCCGTCATGCCCGGGCTGAACTCGTCCAGCAAGGCATCGTAAGGATCGAGCTTGAGCGCCTTGCCCAGCAGCTCGGCCTTGTTACGCACCAGGCCCGAGACCTCTTCCAGGTGCGGGGCGAACAACGAAAAATCGCTTTTCTGCCGGGCTTCGATCCATTTGATCTCGGCGCGGGCAGTGGCTTTGGCCAGCCGCGACACCAGATTTTGGGGCGTGGCGATGGCGTGATCCCGCTCGCGGCGCATCTCCTTGAGATTGGCCTGCTGCCAATCCTCCAAGGCCTGCACATTGGCCTCCGCCCGATCCAGCAGGCGCGACACCCGCGGTGAGCCGACCAAGGAGTGCGCCTCGGTCTCCAGGGCGGCCAATTGCTCCCCCCTGAGGTCCGAGCTGCCCCGAGGCATCATCACGGCAGAATCCCAGCGCAACACACTGGCAGCGCTGCGAAAGGCGTGCAGACGCCGGAATTCCTGTTCGAGTTGTTGATAGGGCGTCAGGGCCATGGCGCGATCCGGGGGTTTCTGAGGGCTCGCCAAAGCGGCAAACCGTCGCAAGGGCGCCATTCTAGCAACCCGGCGCCGCCGACCAGCGACTGTCCGCCGCAACGCATTAGTTAATTTTCCTAACTAATGCGACAAGAGAGGGCCAGCGCGGTGCGGGGTTTATTCCAAAAATGTATTTCCGAATTACAAAATATTTAGGGAACGGTGGGTATGTGCCGTGGTCTCATACACCGTCCTCCTGCGAGGGCGGTTGTGAGCCGCTCTGGGACACGAGCCGGTAAGTGTTGCAGCCTACCGGCTCATCTTTTTTATGCTCGTGAGCGGGGCATCCTGCCACCGCCACTTCGCGCGAGGCTCGCAAAAAGGCGTGACTTTTTTGCGGCTCGCCGCCGACGCCCCGGACGGGGCGCGGCGGGTACGTCCATGTACCTGGGCGGCACCAATCAAACCCCATCTGTCTGACTTGGCGCGGCTTTGCCGCCGATGCGCAGGCGTTCGATCGTCTGGGCGATGTACTCGGGCGACTTGGTGTTGCGGGCGACGATCGTGTAGATCACCGGCACCACGTACAGCGTCAACAGCAACGAGAACGTCACGCCGTACACGATCACCGATCCGATGGTGCTTCGGCTTTCGGCGCCGGCGCCGGACGCCATCAACAGCGGCACTGCGCCGAACACCGTACACAGGCTGGTCATCAGCACCGGTCGCAAGCGAATCGCGGACGATTCGACGATGGACTGGTAGAACTCGACGCCCCGGTCCCGCAACTGGTTGGCGAACTCGACGATCAAAATACCGTTCTTGGCCGCCAGGCCGATCAGCATGATGCAACCGATCTGGCTGTACACGTTGATGGATCGATCCGTGACCCACAGTCCTAACAGCGCGCCGGCCACGGCAAGTGGCACTGTCATCATGATGATCATGGGATGGCGGAAGCTTTCGAACTGCGCGGCCAGCACCAAGAACACGATGACCAGCGCCAGCATGAACGTTATATAGAGCGCGTCGCCGGAGCTCTTGAACTCGCGAGACTCGCCGTCGTAGTTGATGACGGCATGCGACGGCAACTCGGTGCGAATCAGGTTCTCCATATAGTCGAGCGCTTCGCCGAGCGAATAGCCGGGCGTGAGATTGGCGGACAGCGTGATGGAACGCAGCCGATTGAAACGCTTCAGCTCGGTCGGGCCGGCGGTTTCCTCGATGGTCACCAGGCTGGATAGCGGCACCAGCTGGCGCGTGGTCGACGAGCGCACGTAGATGTTGGTGAGATCGCTGGTGGTGGCGCGATCAGTGTCCTTGGCTTGCAGGATGACGTTGTATTCCTCGCCACGATCCAGATAGGTCGTGACGATGCGTGAGCCCATCATGGTTTCCAGCGTGCGGCCGACCGAGGTCAACGAAACGCCAAGATCGCCGGCGCGATTGCGATCCACCATGACGCGGATCTGCGGCTTGCGAGCGTAGAAGTCCGAATCCAGATTGGTGAGCCCAGGATTGTCAGCGGCCTTGGCGAGCACGACGTCGCGCCAACGAGCCAGCTCCGCATAGTCGCTACCGCCGAGCACCACTTGCACCGGAATGCCCGAGCCACGAATACCGAGTCCGCCGGGCATGCCGACGTTGATGCGCACGCCAACCAGATCGGCCAAGCGTGTACGCAAGCGAGCGGCGATCTGCTGAGCCGACTCGGTGCGCTCATCCCATTCGCTGAGGTTGAGCGAGACGAAGCCGGTGTTCACGTCGGTGCCGCCACCGAAGTTGGGACTGCGGGAATTGAAGCGACGCACATTGCCACGCTCCACTTCTTCCATCGCCACTTCCTCGACCTGGCGCAAGTAACGATCCAGATACTGCAGGCTCGAGCCTTCCGGCGCGGTGAGTCGAATGAACACGCGCTGACGATCTTCGGTCGGCGTGTATTCGGACGGCAAATCCTTGAACAAAACAAATGCGAGGCCCACGGCCAGTGCGCCGGCCACGATGACGAGGGTCGGCGCGGCCAGAGCACGACGCAAGCTCCGTTCGTAGGCACTCGAGAGCCATTGGAAGAACCGATCAACGGCATGCGCCACCCGGCCGCGCACGATGCCGTTGGCAAAAATCTTGGAGCACATCATCGGCACCAGGGTCAGCGACACCAGCGCCGAAATGCCGATGGCGGCGGCGATGGTGATACCGAACTCGCCGAACAGCCGGCCGATGTTGCCGGGAATGAATGAAATCGGCAGGAACACCGCCATCAACACCAGCGTGGTGGCGATGACCGCGAAGCCGATCTCACGACTGCCGTCGACCGACGCCAGCAACGGCGCTTCGCCAAGCTCCATGCGACGCACGATGTTTTCCAACACCACGATGGCGTCGTCGACCACCAGACCGATGGCGAGCACCGCGCCCAGCAAAGTCAGCACGTTCACCGAGAAGCCGGCGATGGCCATGACGATACACGCAGAGATGATGGACACCGGAATCGTCACCGCCGGAATGATGGTGGCGCGCACGGTGCCCAGGAACAAATAAATAACCACCAACACCAGCAGCAACGCGACCACCAGCGCGTGCTCGACTTCGTAAATGGATTTGCTGACGAACACCGAGTCGTCGATGCTGGTGTCGAGCTTCAAATCGCTCGGCAAGGTCTTTTGCACTTCGGCGATTTCGGCATACACGCCATTGGAAACATCGAGCACGTTGGCCGTGGACTGCGGCACGATGCCCAGACTCACACCCGGCTTGCCGTCGGTGCGCGCGATGGAGCGTAAATTTTCCGCAGCCACTTCGACGGATGCGACTTCACCCAACCGCACCAGATACCCGTCGACACCGCGACCGACCACCAGCTGACGGAAATCTTCGGCTGAGCGGAAGCCGGTGTCGGTGCGGAGCGTGAATTCGCGCTCCAGAGATTCGATACGACCGGCCGGCAGCTCGATATTTTCCTGGCGCAACGAATCTTCCACGTCCTGCACGGTCAGCTGCCGTGCCGCGAGTGACTTGCGATCCAGCCACACGCGCATCGCATAACGGCGCTCGCCGCCGATGCGAATGGTCGCAACGCCCGGCACCACCGACATTCGGTCCACCAGATATCGATCGACGTAGTCGGTCAATTCGAGCTGGGTGCGCGTGGGGCTGGTCAACGCCAACCACATCACCGGCTCGGAAGAAGTATCGACCTTGGCAACCTGCGGCTGCTCAGCTTCCTGAGGCAGCTGCTGCACGACGCGCGAGACGCGATCGCGCACGTCGTTGGCGGCGGACTCGAGATCGCGATCCAAAGCGAACTCGATGGTGATGCGCGAGCGCTCGTCGAAGCTGGACGAGCGCAACGATTCGACGCCTTCGAGGCCGGCGATTTGGTTCTCGATCAGCTGCGTGATTTTGGATTCGACCACCGACGCCGAGGCGCCTCGATACACCGTTTCGACGCTGACCACCGGCGGCTGCACATTCGGCGTCTCGCGCACCGTGAGCCGGCTCAGCGCCATCGCGCCGACGATGGTCAGCAGCATGCTGACCACCATCGCGAATACCGGACGGCGGACCGAAATATCGGAAAGAATCATGACTTGGCCTGAGCAGCGAGGTCGTTGCGAGCGGCCACCGCGGTGCCATCGTGCAAGTTGAGCGTGCCGTCGATCACCACCACGTCGGCTTCGGTCGC
>NZ_JAEUPY010000920.1 GCF_016790065.1 Steroidobacter sp. | reverse complement strand
GAGGAAGCGCGACAGTTTTTTGGTCGCTACTACGTGCCGGCGAATGCCAGCTTGGTGATTGCTGGAGACATCGACAAGGCGCGGACCAAAGCCTGGGTGGAGCAATACTTCGGGAGTATTGCTCGGGGTGCTGTTGGGTCGCGGGTGATCGCGAAGCCGTCGCGAATCGCTGAGCAGAAGCGTGTGACGGTTACGGATCGAATCGAGTTGCCACGAGTCACGATGGCGTGGGTGACGCCGGGGTGGTATCGGTCCGGCAATGCTGAGATTGAGTTGCTGGCCGCTATCTTGAGTGGCTCGTCCAGCCGGCTGTACGAGCGGCTGGTGCGTCAACAGAAGCTCGCGCTCAATGTGGTGGTGGAGCATCTGCCGTTCGCTCAGAGCTCAGTGCTGACGATTAAAGCCACTCCGGCGCCCGGAGTTGCGTTGCCGGTACTTGAGCGTGCTTTGGTTGCGGAGCTGGCAGCGTTGAGTAAGTCGGGGTTGTCCGCTGCGGAAGTGGAGCAGGGGCGCAATACGGCCACGCTTAGCATCGTTCGCGGGCTGGAGAAGCTCGGAGAGATAAACGGCTTCGGTGACTTCACCATGGACGCGGCTTACGGTGGTGTTGCTGAGCAG
Source organism: Steroidobacter sp. (assembly GCF_016790065.1). Lineage (GTDB taxonomy): Bacteria > Pseudomonadota > Gammaproteobacteria > Steroidobacterales > Steroidobacteraceae > Steroidobacter. Next base: position 1,460 of record NZ_JAEUPY010000920.1, on the reverse strand, counting down.
CTGAATCAATGTAATGCGCTGTTGGGCCAACCGGGATGCTTGAGCGAGGTCATGCATCGCTTCGCGACGGCTACGCCGGAGTCGCTGCAGAAGGCAGTGGCGCTGCTGACGCCGGCGTCGAGTGTGGTGGTGTACGCCGTGCCCGGCGAGAAAGTTGTCGATGACGTGCCCGCGCACGAAGCGGTGCCGGCTGAGTCGAGCGTTGCGAGTGCAGTCGAATTCAAGTTGCCGCCGCTCGGGCTGCCGTCTTCGGTCAAGCCGCCGGCGCCGCAGAAGATCGTGCTGGCCAACGGGCTGTCGGTTTGGCTCGCCGAGCAGCGACAGATTCCAATCGTGTCTGCTCATTTGGTCGTGCGCAGAGGAGCCGGGGACAGTCCTGCCGATCGCGTCGGATTGGCAGCGTTCACCGCTAAGTTGTTGTTACGAGGAACTCGCGGGCGGGCCGCAAGTCAGTTCGCACTCGACGCCGCACAGCTAGGCTCGAAGGTCGACGCTGACATCAGCAGCGACGCGACCGCCATCGGCATCCGAGTGCTGAAACAAAACCTGCCTCGCGCCTTAGAGCTACTGTCGGACGCAGCGATGAACGCGTCGTTCCCGCAAGCTGAGGTTGAGTCGCTGCGTGCGGAAGAACTGGCGCGCGTGGCTCAGGCGAGAGGAAATCAGGACACGCGAACAAGCTACCTCTTCACCGATGCACTCTACGGCGAGGCAGGCGCCTACCGCCGCAGCGGTCTGTTCAACGACGAGTTGTTCGCGCGCGCCCATAACTACGGCTACGACGAGTTGGGCACCGAACAATCGCTACGAAAATTTACTCGCGACGACGTAGTCCGCTTCTGGAAAGAAGGTTACGCCCCGGATGACGCGGCCTTGGTCGTGGCTGGCGACGCGTCGCTTGCCGAGCTGCGTCAGCTAGCAGAGAAGTATTTCGGCGAGTGGCGAGGCAAAGCAGCGCCAGTGAAACGAGTAGTCGCTCAGCCACCGAAGCAGCGAGTGATGGTGGAAGACGTCGGAAGCGCCTCGCAAACCTCCCTGCGAGTCGGAGTGATCGGCGCATCGAGAAGCAGCCAAGACCTAGTACCGCTGCGCCTACTAAACCTGGTGTTCGGCGAAATCTTCGAGAGCCGCATCACCGCCAATTTGCGCTTGCAGAACAACTACACCTACATGGCCCGCTCGCAGTTCGCATTTCGTCGCGAGCCTGGGCCATTCGTCATCGGTACCAACGTGAGAACCGACGTCACCGCACCGGCCTTGCAAGAAATCTTCAACGAACTGACCCGAATCCGCACCGAACCCGTCCCGGACGCAGAGCTGCGTTTCGCTCGAACAGCATTCGAGAGTTCATTGGTGAGCCTGTTCGAGACCACAGGCAGAACGGCCAGCTCCATCGGCCAACTGTTCGCCTACGACCTACCGCTGGACTACTACCAAACGCTGCCCACGAGCATCAGAAA
>NZ_JAEUPY010000916.1 GCF_016790065.1 Steroidobacter sp. | reverse complement strand
AGAAAAAGATTCTGGAGCTGGGTGCGGATAACGTCGCCGCATTCATCGGCGAGCCGTGCCAAGGCGCTGGCGGTGGTATCGATCCGCCGGCGACTTATTGGCCGGAGATTCAGCGCATCTGTAAGAAGTACGATGTGCTGGTGGTCGCTGATGAAGTGATCTGCGGCTTCGGTCGCACCGGCGAATGGTTCGGTTCGCAGACGTACGGCATTGCTCCCGACTTCATGCCTATGGCCAAAGGACTGTCCTCGGGCTATCTGCCGATCGGCGCCGTGGCCATTCACGATCGAGTCTTCGACGTGCTGAGCGAAGGCGGCAAGATGATTCATCACGGCTTTACTTACTCGGGCCATCCGGCTGCGTGCGCAGTTGCACTGGCCAACATCGCACTGATGAAGAAGGAAGAGCTGGTAGATCGAGTGAAGTCGGACACGGCGCCGTATTTCCGGGCTCAGCTGCAACAGATGGCCGACGCTCATCCCATCGTCGGTGAGTTTCGCGGTGTCGGACTCATCGGCGCTCTGCAACTGGTGCAGGATAAAGCCAAGCGCAAAGTGTTTCCGATGGAGCACGAGGCGCACGTCAAGGCGCGCGACTTCGCGATGCAGAACAATTTGATCATGCGGCCTGCGGGCTGGCAGACCATCGTGTTGAGCCCGCCGCTGGTGATCACGCGCCCACAGATCGATGAGCTGGTGGCAAAGGTGAAGCGCAGTCTGGATCAGACCGCACAGCTGTACGGCATGCTGTAGTGACCGAACCACGTCTGCGTGCCATTTTCGGTGGTTCGGTTGGCAATCTGATCGAGTGGTACGACTGGTATGCGTACGCGGCCTTCGCGATCTACTTTGCGCCCAGCTTTTTCCCGGACAGCAATCCGTCTCTGCAGCTACTGAATACGGCGGCGATCTTCGCCGTCGGATTCCTGATGCGTCCCATCGGCGGCTGGGTGATGGGGCGCTATGCAGATCGTCGCGGTCGGAAGGCGGCGTTGACCTTGTCGGTCATGCTCATGTGCCTGGGCTCGTTGATCATCGCAGTGACGCCGACGTATCAGACCATCGGGATTGCAGCTCCCGCGTTATTACTCATCGCACGCCTGATTCAGGGTTTCAGCGTCGGCGGCGAGTACGGCACGAGCGCGACCTACATGAGCGAGATTGCGACCAGCGGCAGTCGCGGTTTCTATTCCGGCATTCTGTACGTGACGCTGATCATGGGGCAGCTGCTGGCGCTGGGAGTGCTGATGACTCTGCAGTTCCTGGTGCTCGATGCCCAGCAGCTCGAGGCCTGGGGTTGGCGGATACCGTTCGCCATCGGTGCGCTGGCTGCGGTGGCGGCGCTCTATCTGCGTCGTAACCTGGTCGAGACCGACGCATTCAAGGACAAGCCGGTAGCAGCCGAAGCCGGGCAATTGCGGCTGCTCCTTCGCCATCCGCGCGAAGTGCTGATGGTCGTGGGGCTGACCATGGGCGGCACGCTGTTCTTCTATACATTCACGACGTATATGCAGAAGTTTCTGGTCAACACCGTCGGCCTGAGCAAGGCAGAGTCGACGCTGGTGTCGACGCTCAATCTGCTGATCTTCATGGTGTTGCAACCCCTGATGGGAGCGCTGTCCGATCGCTATGGACGGCGCCCGATGTTGATCGTATTCGGCGTGCTGGCGTTGTTTGGGACGGTGCCGCTGCTCTCCGCATTGGCCGAGGCGCAAAGTGCCTGGACGGCTTTTTTCCTGATATTGATCGCGCTGACCATAGCCTCGCTGTACAGCTCGATCAGCGCCGTGGTCAAAGCGGAATTGTTCCCGGTCGAGATCCGCGCGCTGGGAGTAGGGCTGCCATACGCAATCACCGTCTCCGTGTTTGGCGGCAGCGCCGAGTACATCGCTCTATGGTGTAAATCCGTCGGTCACGAAGCGCTGTTCTATTGGTATGTGACTGGCTGCGTATTCTGCTCGTTGCTGGTGTACCTCTTCATGCGCGAGCCGCTGCGGGAGTCGCGGATCTAACCGACAAAGCCAACAGTACTAGCAACCAACAGCGATAAACCACGATAGCAAACGGCTTTGCCGAGCGCTTCACTGGCGCCTGCCCCTCAAAATGCATGTTAACTCGGGGGATTCGTGGACCGCCGGTGGGAGCAGATGAAAGCGGCCGTGGCGGCCGAATCCTATGAAGGAAAACTGGTCAGCGAGTCGGTGGCAGACAACCCCGTTTGTCGGCTGCTGATCGATCCGTCGGTGCCCTGTCTGTTATTACACTGGCGTAAGGACGCGACCAGCCTGCAGCTACGCTTCATCCTCGAGAGTGTCATCATGATTCTCCAGGCTGAGGCTCTGCAATATTTGATCGGCGATGACGGGCACATCCTGCGCATCGGCCCGGACGACCAAAGCTGGATCGCAAAGGACTGGATGCCGCGTGCGGTTTCAGCCGGGTTACATGCCGCTGCCAGCACGGTGCCGTTCTCCCACCTGGGGAAATTCGCCCTCGAATCCATTCATGCCGGCGTGCCCGCCGGGCTCGCGGTTGGCTCGTTCGAACACCTGGAACATGCCAAGCGCTGGTTGCGTGATCGGCGCTTGAGAGAACAAGACAAGGCCTCCTGAAATCGGCAGCTCAGCTGCGCAACTTCCAGCCAAAGCCACGGTCGAATCGTCGGCTTTGGTGGTCGAAACAAGGAGCTGAGGATGAAGGTGTCGAGACGCGCGGTCACGCAAGGTGCCCTTGGAACACTAGCGCTGGGGCTGGCGAACGTTTCTCTCGGGAATCAAGCGCAAGCATCGCGGCTGTTCGAGCAGGCTGATCTGCGCGGCCTGCGATTGCGCAATCGCGTGGTCATGGCGCCAATGACTCGCGGTCGGGCGGGAGCGGCTCGCACGGCGAACGCGCTGATGGCTGAGTACTACGGCCAGCGCGCTGAAGCCGGGTTGATCGTCTCCGAAGCGACTGCCATCTCAGCCCAAGGATACGGCTGGAATGGCTCGCCTGGGATCTACACCGAGGCGCACGCAGCAGGCTGGCGGCTCGTCACGGACGCGGTGCATGCACGCGGCGGCCGCATCTTCCTGCAACTCTGGCATATGGGTCGCGTCTCGCATCCGGATTTCCTCGATGGCGCGACTCCAGTGGCTCCTTCGGCGATTGCAGCGGCGGGCGACACTTACACCCCGACGGGAAAGAAGCCGTACGTACAGCCACGCGCCCTCACCGAGCCGGAAATTGCAGATATCGTTCGCGACTACGCACGAGCGACCCGGCTGGCCAAGCAAGCAGGTTTCGATGGCGTGGAGATTCACGGTGCCAACAGCTATCTCATCGATCAGTTCATTCGCGACGGATCGAATCGCCGCACGGATCGGTATGGCGGGAGCATCGAGAATCGCTTGCGCTTGCTGGTCGAGGTCACTGAAGCAGTGACCAAGGCATGGTCGGCGGATCGCGTCGGTGTGCGGCTGTCACCGAACAATAGCTACAACGACATGCGCGACAGCCAGCCTGTCGCTACATTCACTGCCGCCGCGGCGGCACTCGATCGATTCGGGCTCGCCTATTTGCATTTGGTGGAAGACGTGGTGGCCACACCGCAGAACGTGCGGACTGCGCCGGCTATTCGCAAGGCATTCAAAGGCACGCTGATTTTGAACAGCAGCTATGACTTGAACAGCGGCACCGCGGCGCTCGCTGCAAACGCAGCCGATCTGATCGCGTACGGCAAGCCGTTTATCTCCAACCCGGATCTGGTCACTCGCTATCGCAAGGGGTTGTCGTTGGCTGAGCCGAACTCCAAAACGTTCTATTCGGATGGCGTGCAGGGGTACACGGATTACCCTGCTACGAGCGGCTAAAGCTTAGTGAGTGGCCCGAGGAGCGATCCTCGGGCCACTTGGTAAATGTTTACCGGCAATTGCTCCTGCATTGCCGGCATTCCCACCGTCCCTGGCGGTTTACCGGCAATTGCTCCTGCATTGCCGGCATTCCCACCGTCCCTGGCGGTCTAGAACTGATTCATCGTGTTGTGTTTGCCGCCAGCCTTGAGCGCGGCTTCACCGGCGAAGTATTCCTTGTGATCGTCGCCGATGTCCGAGCCGGACATGTTCTGATGCTTGACGCAGGCAATACCTTCGCGAATTTCCTTGCGCTGGACGCCGGCAACGTAAGCCAGCATGCCTTCGGCGCCGAAATAACCTTTGGCCAGATTGTCGGTGGACAAGGCAGCCGTGTGATAAGTCGGCAGCGTGATCAAGTGATGGAAAATCCCGGCGTCTCGAGCCGCGTCACGCTGGAAGTTTTGAATACGACGATCGGCTTCCTGCGACAGCTCGGTGGCATCGTAATCGGCGCTCATCAGCTTGGCGCGGTCATAGGCCGACACATTCTTGCCGTCCTTGCTCCAGGCATCGAACACCTGCTGACGGAAGTTCAGCGTCCAGTTGAACGACGGGCTGTTGTTGTAGACCAGCTTGGCGTTCGGCACGACTTCGCGAATGCGATCCACCATGCCCTTGATCTGGCCGATATGAGGTTTCTCGGTTTCGATCCACAGCAGGTCGGCGCCGTTCTGCAAACTGGTGATGCAGTCGAGCACGCAACGATCTTCGCCGGTGCCGGCGCGGAATTGGAACAGGTTGCTGGGCAGGCGCTTGGGACGTAACAGCTTGCCGGCACGATTGATGATGACGTCGCCATTCTTCATGGTGTCCGGCGTCACTTCGTCGCAATCCAGGAAGCTGTTGTACTGATCGCCCAGGTCGCCAGGTTCGCGCGTGTAGGCGATCTGTTTGGTCAGGCCAGCGCCCAGGGAATCGGTGCGAGAGACGATGACGCCGTCATCCACGCCCAGTTCCATGAACGCGTAACGCACGGCGCGAATCTTTGCGAGAAAGTCCTCGTGCGGCACAGTGACCTTGCCGTCCTGGTGACCACACTGCTTTTCATCCGACACCTGGTTTTCAATCTGGATACAGCAGGCGCCGGCTTCGATCATTTGCTTGGCCAGCAGGTAAGTGGCTTCGGCATTACCAAAGCCCGCATCGATGTCAGCGATGATCGGCACCACATGAGTCTCGAAACTGTCGATGCGGCTCAGCACCTGCTTTTCTTTGGCTGCATCTTTCGCGTCGCGTGCCGCGTCTAGATCGCGGAACAGACCGCCGAGTTCGCGAGCATCCGCTTGACGAAGAAAGGTGTACAGCTCTGCGATCAGCGCCGACACCGAAGTTTTCTCATGCATGGACTGATCCGGCAGCGGCCCGAAATCGGAGCGCAACGCTGCCACCATCCAGCCGGACAGATACAAATAACGACGCTTGGTCGAGCCGTGATGTTTCTTGATGGAGATCAGCTTCTGCTGACCGATGAAGCCATGCCAGCAGCCGAGCGACTGGGTGTATTGGCCGGCATCCTTGTCATAGGCGGCCATGTCCTGGCGCATGATCTTCGCGGTGTAGCGTGCGATGTCCAAACCCGTTTTGAATCGGTTCTGCAGACGCATCCGCGCGACATATTCCGGGCTGATCGCGCTCCAGCTCGGGCCGTTTTGGGCGATGACCGCGCCGGCCTGATCGGCGGTGCTTGCATAGTTCGACACAGACCTACTCCTGTTAGAGATGACAGACCGGGCAGCGCCGGTCCCAGGGGGCAACCATAGCTGGCCGGTATCAGGACGTAAAATATATGATTTGTTGAAGAACGGTACTTTAAATATATGGCTCCGGCATGACTAATAGATCATGGAAATCAACGCTTTAGAATGAGGATGTGCCGCTACGGAGCTTCGACTAGTGATGGGCGCGACGCTTCAGCTGCTCTCGGAACGCATGCAGCAGCGGTTCGGTATAGCCGTTCGGCTGAGCCGCTCCCTCGAAAACCAGGGCGCGAGCCGCCTGAAAGGCCAGGTTGTTCGACACATCGGGCGACATGGGCCGATAGTTCGGGTCGGCGGCGTTCTGCGCATCGACTCTGGCGGCCATGCGCTCGAATGCCTGCTCCACATCCTGGGCAGTGCAGATGCCGTGCATCAGCCAGTTGGCGATGTGCTGCGAAGATATTCGCAACGTGGCGCGGTCTTCCATGAGCCCGACATCGTGAATGTCGGGCACTTTCGAGCAGCCGATGCCTTGATCGATCCAGCGCACCACGTAGCCGAGAATGCCTTGTGCGTTGTTATCGAGTTCCTCGCGGATCTCCGCCGCGTTCCAATCGGTTTTCTCGGCGAGTGGAATGGTCAGCAGCGCGCCGAGCGGAGCAGCGGGTTCAGTTGTGAGTTGCGGGTGACGGGCGAATACGTCGACACGATGATAGTGCAGGGCGTGCAGAGTGGCTGCTGTTGGAGAAGGCACCCAGGCCGTCGTCGCTCCCGCGTTTGGATGAGCGATCTTCTGGGTCAGCATGTCTGCCATCTTGTCCGGGGCAGCCCACATTCCCTTGCCGATCTGCGCGCGTCCACTCATGCCTGCGGCGAGCGCGATCTGCACGTTGCGTTGCTCGTAGGCACGGATCCAGTCGCTTTGTTTCATGGCGTTCTTACGAATCATCGCGCCGGCACGCATCGAGGTGTGCATCTCATCGCCGGTGCGATCCAGGAAGCCGGTGTTGACGAACACGATTCGATTTCTGACCTCGAAGAGGCACGCGGCCAGGTTGGCTGAAGTGCGCCGCTCTTCGTCCATGACACCGATCTTGATCGTATAGCGAGCCAGTTTCAGCAAGTCTTCGATCGCATCGAACAGACGATTGCTGAAGGCCACTTCAGCCGGGCCATGCATCTTCGGCTTGACGATGTAAATCGAACGCGTGCGACTGTTCGCGTGACGAACAGTCACATCGTGAAGGGCAATGAGGCTACCGATGACGCCATCGATGATGCCTTCCGGTGCCTGAGAACCATCACTCAGCAACACGGCGGAAGTGGACATCAGGTGACCGACGTTTCTCAGGAACAGCACACTGCGACCGGGCAGGGTGAAGCGCTCGCCGTGCGGTGCCAACCAGTCGCGATCGGGTTCCAAGGCGCGCGTCAATGTCTTGCCGCCTTTTTCGAACGAGGCGGTCAGTGTCCCTTGCATGAGTCCGAGCCAGTTGGAATAGGCCGCGACCTTGTCGTCGGCGTCTACCGCGGCGATGGAGTCTTCCAGGTCGACAATGGTCGTCAAAGCGGCTTCAAGAACCACGTCGGCCAGTCCCGCGAGATCCTGTCGTCCAATCGAATGCTTCCGATCCAGCACCAACTGGATGTGCAGGCCATGATGTTTGAACAGGAGGCCGGTAGGTTGATCCGCGGGCCCCGTATAGCCGACGAACGCGGCAGGGTCGCTCAATGCGGGTACCAGCGCGCCGTTCTGCACAGACCATTGCGTCACATCTTCGTGACGCATCGACTGCAAGGGCACCGTCTCATTCAGAAAGCGCTTTGCATAAGCGATGACTTGCTGGCCACGCTCCGCATCGTAGCCGGGGCCGCGAGCCTTGCCCGGTAAGACGTCCGTTCCGTAAAGTGCATCGTACAAGCTGCCCCATCGTGCGTTGGCGGCGTTCAGGGCGAAGCGTTCATTGAGCGCCGGCACGACCAGTTGCGGTCCCGCGAGCGTTGCAATCTCCGGGTCCACATTCTGCGTGGTGATCCGGAAATGAGCTGGCTCGGCGACCAGATAGCCGATCTCGCGCAGGAACCGTTCGTACTCGACGGCATCGATCGGTTGGCCTCGTCGAGCGTCGTGCCACTGATCGATCTGGGTCTGCAGACGATCTCGGTCTGCGCGCAGCTCGCGGTTTTCGGGCGCGAAGCGCTTTAACAATTCGGCAAACCCTTGCCAGAACTCAGTCGGTTCCAGGCCCGTGCCAGGCAGAACGCGTTGCTCGATGAAGTTGCTCAGGCACTCGGCGACTCGCAGGGAGCCACGGGCGACGTGGGTCGGCATTTGAATTCGATCTCCAGGCCTGGGAAAGGAAGGCCCGACGGCCGGCACGATAACGTCCCGTGGATTTTTTCGGTATATGCAATAAAGTTAAAGAACCTGTTCTTATTTGGAAAAGCTGTGGAGCGCGAATACGAGCTTTTTGTCTGTGTAGTCCGTAGCGGCAGCCTGTCCGCGGCGGCCCGAACGCTGGGCCTGTCACCCGCGATGGTCTCAAAACGGATTGCACGCCTCGAGCAGCGACTGGGAGCGCGATTGATCTCGCGCACCACGCGGCAGCTGACGATGACGGATGTCGGGGAGCAATTCTTCGAGCGTGTGGTTCACATTCTCGCCGCGGCAAACGAGGCCGAGGCGATGGTCAGCGGCCGTGCGCAGCAGCCTTCGGGAAAATTGCGCGTGTCAGCGCCGACGTCGTTCGGCAGGTTGCATGTGACGCCATATGTGCCGGCTTTTCTAAAACGATTTCCAGCGGTGTCGATGGAGCTCGAACTCGACGATGCTTACATCGATCTGGTCGAGCGGCGTATCGATCTGGCCATTCGGATCGCCTCCGAGGTCGGCTCCGGTCTCACCGGACAGCGGCTGGCTGCGAATCATCGCGTCTTGTGTGCAAGTCCGGACTACCTCGCGCGTCACGGTGCGCCGACGACACTAGAGGAATTGTCCAAACATTCATTGCTGGGTGCGGGCTCTCAGTTCCCGTGGCGCCTCCAAGATCGTAACGCACCCGTTCTGGTGCATGGGCGCAGCGTCGTGCCCACCAACTCGAGCGAAGTAGTGCGCGAGCTTGCCGTTGCCGGATTGGGTATCGCGCTCCGCTCGAAATGGGATGTCGAGCGTGAGTTGGCATCCGGCGCGTTGCGGGTCATCCTTCCACAGTTCCCCGGAGCCAGCGACGTGGCGATCTTCGCTGTCTCTCCTGCAGCGAGCTTAGTGCCGCCCAGCGTGACCGCGTTCATCAATCATCTGGCGGAGGCTTATCGCGTTGTTCCGAGTCTTGCCTGAGTGTTTGTCAGAGTCGTCCGGTCCGCAGCTGGATCACCACCGCCGATCCTATCTTTCTACATGACAGGCCCGCGCGGATCTGCGCATTTGTGCCGCATGGCTCGCTGATTCTTGCGCCCGCATCGGCAAAAGTCTTTTGTTTTCAACGAACAGTCCTAATCGTCGCAGGCCTGGACGTGGATGGACTGGAGCGCGGGCCGATCTCATATTCTGGCTCCAGGGATCGGCACGTTCATAAAAAAAAATTGGTTGGGAGGCCTGCGATGAACCTTAAGCCAGCGGCGCTTGGGCGCCAGTGTGTTCTGTCCACGGCAATTCTTGCAGCGAACGCCTTCGTAGGCAGTGCCTACGGCCAGGCGACACCCGCTGACACTACCGCCAATACTCGAGCCTCGACGCTGGAGGAGGTGATGGTAGTTGCACAGCGCGCTCGTCGCGTCAGCAGCGGTGCGACCAACCTCGACATGGAGATCAAGGAAACCCCGCAGTCCATCAGTTTGATCACCCAGGAACAGATGGAACAGTTCGGCGTCGACGACCTCAACGAAGCGCTGCGGCTGGCCACTGGCATTCAGGTCGAGCAGGTGTCGACCAACCTCACTCAGTTCCTGGCGCGCGGCTTCGAAATCAAGAACACACAGATCGACGGCGTCGGCCTGCCCAACGGCTGGGGACTGGTCACCAACGCGATGGACGCCTTCGGCTTCGAGAAGCTGGAAGTGATCCGCGGCGCGAACGGTTTGCTCACCGGCGTGGGCAACGCTTCGGGCACCATCAATTACGTGCGCAAGCGGCCGACCAACGAAGCGCAGGGGCATGTCGGTGTGACCGTCGGCTCCTGGGATCGCCGACGCGTCGAGGCGGACTATTCGACGCCGTTCAATGACGCGGGCACCTGGGCCGGCCGCGTGGTGGTCGCGACGGAGGAAAGCGACTCGTACCTGCGCGACTTCGAGACCGATCGAAAATATGTGTACGGCGTGATCGACGGACAGATCGGCGAGCACGGCACGTTGGCGGTCGGCTATTCCTGGCAGCAAGCCGATACCACCGGCAACATGTGGGGCGCGCTGACCTTCGTCAGCAACACCGGTCAGCAGCTCGAGTGGGACCGCAGCGCTTCCACCACCCAGGACTGGACCTACTGGAACTCGAACACTCAGGCCGGCTTCGTGGAGTACACCCATCAGCTCGCCGAGCGCTGGCAACTGAAGGCCTCATATAACTACCGCGTTTACGACCACGACTCCAAATTGTTCCTGGGCTATTCGGTCAGCGGCATCGACCCGGCGACGGGCGAGGGACTATTGGGCTGGGCCTACAAGAGCCCGTACGAAACCAAGGCCCACCTTGGCGACGTGAAGTTGAATGGCCGGTTCGAGCTGTTCGGCCGCGAGCATGAAGCGATGCTCGGCGTGAGTCTGGCGAGGAGCGAAGGCATGGACTATTACCAGCCGACCGACTTCGACAACCCGGCCTTCGGTTTCCTGCCCAGCTTTCCGTATGCCGGCGATGTGATCCCGGAGCCGGTCTGGGAGGGGCGCGTGGTCTACACCAAGTTGGATCAGCGCATGAAGCGCGTGTTCGGTGCGACGCGGCTGGCGATGACCGACCGGCTCAAGGCCATCGTCGGCTTCAACTGGGCCGAATATCAGCGGACCGGCTACAACACTGACACCGGCACGTCCTTCGACCAGACCACCAGGGACGTGAGTCCGTATGCCGGCCTGACCTTCGCCTTCACCGACAAGGTGCTCGGCTACGTCAACTATTCGTACATCTTCCAGCCGCAGGAACAGATCGATTACGACAGCAACTATCTGGATCCGAGCAAGGGCGTGAACTACGAAGCCGGCGTCAAAGCCGAGTGGCTGGATCGGCGTGTGCTGACCACGCTGGCCTGGTTCAACGCCAAGCAGGAAGGCCTCGCCACCTATGTCGGCACCCGCTTCATGGACGGCTACGCCTATGGTTACTACAACGCGGTCGATGTTGAATCCAAAGGCATCGAGTTCGAGGTCACCGGCAAGCTCAATGAGTACACCGATCTGCTGTTGGGCTATACCTATCTGAAGATGGACGGCAACGAAGGCGATGACACCTACGCTTGGGTGCCGCGTCGTACCGCGAACGTGATGCTCAGCGCACGCGTGCCGAGTTACACGGCACTGTCCTTCGGTGTCGGCGGTAAGTGGCAGAGCAAGGTCTTCAACGCGGACAGCTACACCGATTATCTGGTGCGCCAGGGCAGCTATACCTTGCTTAACGCTTTCGCCGCTTGGGACGTTCAGCCCAATGTCACGGTGCGCGCCAACGTCGGCAATCTCACCAACGAGAAGGTCATCCTCAGCGTGTACGACATGAGCTATTACAATGCTCCACGCAACTACACGGTGAGCTTGGACTGGCGTTTTTGAATGAGCCGCATCGTCAGTAGCATCGCTGCCGGTCTGTTGTTGGCCGGCGGCGCTGTCCCCGCCGATACGCCGGTGTTCGCGGGGCCCGGAAACCGTGATTGCGCCGACTGTCCCGAAATGGTCGTCGCACCCGCGGGGGAGTTTCGGATGGGTTCTCCGGATCGTGAGGAGGGTCGCGACTCTCACGAGAGCCCGCTGCACACGGTCACGTTCGCCAAGCCGTTTGCGATCGGCAAATACGAAGTCACATTCGACGAATGGGACGCGTGCGTGGCGGCGCAGGCGTGCACAGCCGTGGCGGACGAGGGTTGGGGACGCGGTCGTCGCCCCGTCATCTACGTCAACTTCGAAATGGCGATGGGCTATGCCAGATGGCTGACGCAAAAAACCGGTAAGCAGTATCGCGTGCCGAGCGAGGCCGAGTGGGAATACGCGGCGCGCGGCGGATCGACGACGCGTTGGTTCTGGGGCGAGGACTCGACGCGGGCCTGCGAATTCGGCAACGTGGGTGATGAGTCGGTGAAGCAGGAACACCCGGATTGGCCCCGACACGACTGCAACGATGGCTACGCGAAATCATCGCCGGTGGGCAGCTTCAAGCCGAACGCATTCGGCTTGCACGACACGGTGGGTAATGTGTGGGAATGGGTCGAGGACTGCTACAACCCGTCATATGAAGGTGCGCCCGCGGACGGTCGCGCCTGGCTGACAGGAGACTGCGTCAGGCGTGTCGATCGCGGCGGCGGCTGGTACAACAAACCGGAAACGGTGCGCTCGGCGCTGCGCTATGCGGGCGACGACCCGAACAGAAGAAACAACGCGCTCGGGTTCCGGGTCGTCAGAACATTGCCGTAACAACCTCGGCACTACACAACGTTCGATCTGTAAACATGAAGCGACAGTGGATTCTCGCCGTGATGGCGGTGGTTGGGTTGGCTGTGGTCGGCGCCGTCTGGTGGTATTCGCCGATGTTCGAGCTGCCTGCACCGAACGGTCCGCACCGCGTGGGCGTCAAAGCGTTCGCGCTCGTGGACGCAAGCCGCCAAGGTCTGCTCGGCACACCTGCGAGCGAGCCGCGAAGAATTCCGATTCGGGTCTGGTACCCGGTGGCGGATGATGTCCAAGGCCCCACACGGCCCTATCTCGACAGCTACGAAGCAGTCTCATTCGGCCAGAACATGGGCAGGGGCCGTCACTCCTTTGCCTATCTGAGTCGCATCGACACGCACTCGATTCTCGATGCGCCCGTGAAGCGTGGTCCGAATGCGTGGCCAGTGGTGTTGTTCAATCACGGATTCTGGTGCTACCCCGAACAGAACACCGCGATGATGGAGCAGCTCGCGAGTCACGGCTATGTGGCAGTGAGCATCGGGCACCCCGGTGATTCGATCGAGGCACGCTTCGACACTGGAGCCGCTGTGCAGCCGTTCTCCGGCGCGGACGAGACACTCGACGCCGAGTTGCAAGCGGGTATCGAGGCATTCATGGGCGGCTCGACTGGCGATGCGCGCATGGCGGGCCTGAAGCGCTTCGAAGCGGCATCGATGGCCCATCGCATCGGTGCCAGCGCCCTTATCTGGCGCGACGACAACTTGTTTGTTTTTCAGGCGCTGCGTACCGGGCAAGTGCCCGACGATGTGCGAGAGGTTGCGGCGGCAGTGGATTACACGAGGCTGGGCGTGGGCGGCATGTCTTTTGGTGGCAGCACCGCGCCTTCGGTTTGTCAGGCGCTCCCCGAATGCAAGGCGGCAGTCAATCTGGATGGCGAGAGTTTCGATTTCTCGATGTACAACGTCGAGCTGCGCGCGCCGCTGCTGATGTTCCTCACGGGCGAGCGCTTCTTCGGCGCACAGTACGATGACCTGAGCTTGAATCCAAACGACTACGCTTACGAGCGCTGGGCTCACGCGGGAGAGCGGGAGGACATAGTGAGAATGCGAGTATCCTCGCTCCGGCACGTTGGGACCCTGGATTTGCTACTAAGCGCGCCGCGACCGTGGAACGCAGAGTTGTACGGCACGATCGATGGCCGCCGCGGCACGGCGTTGATTGCCGACGCGGTTCTGCAGTTTTTCGACCAACACGTGCAAGGCAGGCAGGACGTCGACTTTCCTCGCAGCTTCTACGCTCAGTATCCGCAAGCCGCTGCGCATGATGCTTCACACGTGCGTCAGTGGTGGCTGAAGCGAAATGTCGATTCCGGTTGCAGCGAGGAAAGCATCCGCGCGGCAGCGCCGCTGAATGATCCGAAGAGCATGCGCCTGGGCGATTGGATCGCCGCGCCAAAGGGCTGCTGAAAAAAACGAATCAGGAATCCGCGTTGTTCAACTATCGAGGGTAACTATGAGTTCGGGAGAGATGTCGCGGCGGGATGTGCTCAAAGGGTTGGCGACGGCGGGGGCGCTCGCGGGCACTGCGCTGGGTTCGGCACGGGCCCAGACGTCGAGCGCATGGGATTCCATTGTGATCGGCGCCGGTGTGTTCGGTGTCTGGACCGCATGGAACCTGCAACGCAAGGGGCACAAGGTGCTGCTGCTCGATGCCTGGGGCGTGGCGCATTCACGTTCCTCTTCCGGCGGCGAGACGCGCCTGATCCGAACTGAGTATGCGGGCAACGAGTTCTATACCCGCTGGGCCTGGGAATCGCTGGCCGAGTGGCAGGCGTTGTCGCGGCGACACGAGAGCCCGATCTTTCGCGATGTGGGCGCGCTCTACATCTATCCGCGAGATAGCGCGGAGATCGACCGGAGCATCTCGATGCAGCGAGCCCTGGGCATTCCCATCGAAAAGCTCGGGGTGTCCGAGATGGCGAAGCGCTGGCCGCAGATTGGCTTCGAGGGCATTGCTGTCGGCGTCCTGCAGCCGACCATGGGCGCGCTGATGGCCCGTCGCAGCTTGCAAACCCTCGTGGCAGATTTTGTAGCGGCCGGCGGCAGCTTTCGTCAGTTCGCAGTCGATCCGCCGCGTTCGACGCAAGCGTCACTCGATGCGATCACTGGCACCGGCGGCGAAAAGCTAAGTGCGAGCAATTTCATTTTCGCCTGCGGTCCCTGGTTACCCAAGCTGTTTCCGGAGGTCGTCGGCGCGCGAATCGTTCCGACCCGCCAGGAAGTATTCTTCTTTGCTCCCGAGCCCGGCGACCGGCGGTTCGAGGGCGCGCAGCTGCCGGCCTGGGTGGATATGAGCAGCAAGGACCTTCACTACGGTTTTCCTGACATCGAAAGCCGCGGCTTCAAGATCGCACTCGATGCTCATGGTCCCGCGTACGACCCGGATGCGAGCGATCGCAGAATCACCGACCAGGGGCTGGCGGATGTGCGGGCCTTTCTCGCGCGACGGTTTCCAGCGCTCGCCCGGCGCCCGTTGGCCGAGTCTCGGGTCTGCCAGTACGAGAACAGTCACGACGGTAATCTGCTGATCGATCGGCACACCGCTTGGGCCAATGTATGGCTGGTCGGCGGCGGCAGTGGCCACGGATTCAAACATGGGCCCGCCGTGGGTCGCTATGTCACGGATCTGGTGCTCGGCTCGGGCAAGGCCGAACCGCGCCTGGCTCTGGCGTCCCATCGGGTTCACGACTGAGCCGGCTCAAAACTAGCCGCTCCCTACTCTAAAGACGAGCGAATCCCCAAAGCGCTGCACTGGTAGCAGAATATTTTTGCCGATCTGGCCGGGCTCATTGGGGTGGCGTAATGTGGCGCGCAGATGAGCCCCCACCTTGAACCTGGCGACTTTCTCGATGACTGGTTCGAGAAAGAAATCCTCCCGCACGAGGCTGCGCTGACGGGGTATCTGCGGCGAGTGTGGGGCAAGAATGCCGATGTCGATGACTTCAGACAAGAAGTCTACGTCCGCGTGTACGAAAGCGCGTCCCGCGGCCTGCCTGAGTCTCCTCAGGCTTTTCTGATCGCCACCGCGCGACACCTGATCGTGGATCGGGTGCGTCGCGAACGTATCGTGGCCATCGACTACACGCAAGATCTGGATCCGCGAAACGTCTTGGTAGATGAAGTCACGCCGGAGCGGCGGTTGACTGCGCGCCAAGAGCTGCGATGCCTCGCCGAAGCGCTCGATCAACTATCGGCCGACTGTCGTGCGGTGGTGTGGCTGCGACGCGTTGACGAATTCTCGCAGCGGGAAGTCGCCGAGAAACTGAGCATGCAAGAGGGCACGGTGTCGAGTCATCTGGCGCGAGGTATCAAGATTCTGACCAAGGTCGTACTAGGGAACATGACAGAGATGAGTAAGAAGGACGCTGCCAAAGAGGTCGACAATGAAGTCGGACGAAAGTAACTCGCTGGCGCCCGCTCAGGCTATCGAGGACGTCGCGGTCCAGTGGCTGTTGAAACAGGACAGCGGCGAGTGGAGCGAGCTGGATCAGGCGGAGTTCGATGCGTGGCGCAGTAGTTCCATCGCGCACCGAATCGCTTTCATTCGGCTGAAAGCCGGTTGGAAGGGCGCTGCTCGTATGAAAGCGCTGGGTGCGGGTGTGCCTCGCGGCGCGGTGCCGCCGCCTGCTTCGTGGGGCAGCGATCTCTTTCCCGGCCCCAGATTGCCAACGCTGAACTCGGCGGAGTCTGTGTCACCGAGTCAGAACGACGCTGCGCCTCGTGTTCGAAACTCGGTGCGGCTGTACCGAATCGCCGCGGCGGCGCTGCTGGTGCTGGGCATTGGCTTCTACGTCAACGAAGCAGTGTTTTCAGGCAAGGATCTGTACTCCACGCCAGTGGGTGGATTGGAAACGGTGCCCCTCAAGGATGGTTCGCGGATCACACTCAATACGGATACGCGCATTCATGTCGCGCTCAATGCTAGAGAGCGGCTCATCGAGCTCGATCAGGGTGAAGCCTTCTTCGAGGTGGCCAAGGATCCGCAGCGGCCGTTTTCAGTGCGAGTCGACGACAAGCGCGTGGTGGCCGTTGGCACCAAATTCTCCGTCCGTCGCGTCGGTAGCGATGTTCGCGTGGTTGTGACCGAAGGCGAAGTGAGGTTGGAGCAGAGCTCCGGTGCTTCCTTCCTACGAGCCCCAAGCTCAAACGGTATGCACGCGACCACGGGGCTGGTTGCTGGCGCTGTCGCTCGTACCGCGCAGGAGCAAGTGATATTGCGTCGGGACTCGGTCTCGGCGGCGGAACGGTTGCTGAGCTGGCGCAGTGGCTATCTGTTGTTCGACGGCGCCTCGCTCGCCGACGCCGTTGCCGAGTTCAATCGTTACAACACGCGTCAGATCCTGATCGCGGATCCTGCGATCGCGGCCTTTCGTATCACTGGGAATTTTCGTGCTGGCAACACGGATGCTTTTTTGTCGTTACTGACGGAGGTGTTTCCCGTGCGCTTGGAACAGCGCGACGCTAACGTGGTTCTCACCAGCCACTGAAATGTTCTTCGGCGTGCAGCGGATTGCATTCCCGCTCGTCTTTTATAACGAACAGGGCCAAATCCGAGAGTCCTGGCAGGGGAACCGAGCAATGCCGAGTCAGATCAAGCGCAAGAGTGTTCTACTGGCGGCGGCCTGTGCGTTGTCGCTGTCGATGGCGGCGCTCGCCGACGGGCCGAAGCAAGTGGACGTGCCGGCGGGCTCGTTGACCAGTGCTCTGAAAAGCATCGCCGAGAAATTTGGGGTAGAGATCGCATTCTCCACCGATCAGCTCAATGGCATGCAGACGCGAGGCGTGCATGGCGAGTACACCGTTGAGCGGGCGGTGAGCGAGTTGCTACAGGGAACGGCGCTGAAAGCCATCGTTCACGAAAGCGGTGCCATCCTGATCTCGGGAGGCAAGCCAGAGTCGAGCAGCGCCGTCGAATCCGAGAACATTTCCGAGGTGCTGGTGCAGAGCCGGCGGCCATTCACCGATCAGAACGTCGACATGGTGCGCACGATTGACGATGCGCAGCCTTACCAGATTCTGAACAGCGCCAAGATCGAGAAGTCCGGCGCGGCCAACATCGAAGATTTTCTGCGCCAGAATCTGAGCATGAACGCTGCGACCGTATCCAACGGCGCCGCGGCCACCAATTATCTCGGCAATACCAGCACCATCGATCTGCGTGGCCTGGGAGCCAACCAGACGCTGATCCTGATCAATGGACGGCGCACCATCGGGCCGAATTTTTTCGGCGCCACCGGCCAGACCGACATCAACGGCATTCCGCTCGCTGCCATCGATCGCATCGAAGCGCTGCCCACCTCAGCATCGGCGATTTACGGAGGCGCGGCGTTGGGTGGCGCGCTGAACGTCGTGCTGAAGCATGACTACGACGGCGCCGAGATCAAAGTGGGTTACGACAATCCCACCGGTGCCGATGCGCCACGACGTTCCGTCGACGGCGTCTATGGCTTCAAGTTGGAAGACGGCAAGACCAACGTACTGATCAGCGGACATTACTCCGACGTGGCGGCAATGCGGGTTCGTGATCGCTCGGAGTTGAATGGCCGGATCGATCGCATCCTTCGCAATAATCCGGCGCTGGTCACATCGTCGACACTGCCCTATAGCTTTGGCACGACGCCCAATATCACTTCCACCGATGGTGGACTGCTGACATTGCGCGATGGCACGCCGTTGAATTCCGCCAACACGTTTATTCCTAGTGGCTTCACTGCGGCATCCAACCCCGCGGCACTGGTCGCCAATTCCGGGCGCAGCAACTTCGCTCATCCCGATATCGTGAGCCTGACCGCAAACGGCGCCGCGCGTGGCAGCCAGATGGGTTCGGAAGCAACGGTGAAGTCATTCGGCGTGGTACTACGCCGGCAGATGTCGGACAACATCGAACTGTTCGGCGAATATTTCTACGCCAGCAATGAAGCGTTCTCGATCACCAATGCGCTGTTCGACAACTACACCATCGCCGACACGGCGCCGACCAATCCGTTTCAGCAAGCGGTGAACATCAGCATTCCGGCGAACATCGCGCAATCCTATCGGACTCATAGCACCAACCGCCGCGCTGTAATTGGAGCGGTCATGGACCTGGCGCATGATTGGCGGGCGGAGGCCGACTACACGTGGAGTTCCAGCCGCGCCGGCTACACGTCCGAGACAGCAGCGTTCGATTTCTTTGCACTACAAGGAGCGCTCGACAGCGGCGAGTTGAATCCTTTCGTGGATACGCTGGCGAATCCACTCGATCTGTCGCGCTACCAGGCGCCATTCGGCTTCACAGCGCCGTCGACGCTCGAGAACATTGGCTTGCGATTCGCCGGACCGTTGCCGGAGCTGTGGGCCGGCCAGCCGACGCTGGCCATCGGCTTGGAGCGCCGCGAGGAAGGCTTGGATGACGGCTATTTCCATCGCGTCTCGCCGAACTTTCCGAGCAGTGGCTGGGACTACTACTCGAAGTATCTGAGTCAGTCACAGACGGTCGACAGCATCTATCTGGAAACGCTGTTTCCGTTGGTCGCTGCCCGCAACGGCGTTCCAGGCGTGCGTGCATTGGATCTGCAGGTCGCCGTCCGTAGCGAGCGCTACGAGGTGGGCACCGGCACCGGCTCGCTGCCGACTGGCCCTGACTATCAAATCGATCCGACCCAAGTGCAGCGTAACTCGGTGGACTATGTGTCCACCAATCCGACCATTGGCCTGAGATTCAAGCCAATCGACAGCCTGACGTTTCGTGCGAGCTACGCCACGGCGTTCCTGCCACCGTCGTTCTCGCAGATCGTGGAGAGCGAGGTGTCGCTGCCGTCCTCGCCGGTATTGGTCATCGATCCACAACGCGGCTTCACGGCGATCAATGTGCTGCGAATCACGGGCGGCAATCCTCGGCTGAAGCCACAGGAGTCCAAGAGCTTCAACATCGGCGTGATCTATGAGCCGGAGTTCCTGAAGAACGCTCGTTTCAATCTGGAGTACTACCGGATCGAGCAGCAGAATTTGATTCTCGCGCCGAACCCGCAAAACATCATCGATAATGAAGCGCAGTATCCGGGCCGCGTGCAACGCGCACCGGTCGCGCCTGGCGACCCGTACGCGGTGGGGCCGATCACGTTGGTGGATTACAGCCTGATCAACGCCAACGAATCCGCCACCGACGGCTTCGACCTATCGGCGTCCTATCGCTGGCGCACGCAGCGTTACGGTGCGTTCAACGTCACTGTCCAGGGCACGCTGATCGAGAGCTACAAGGTACAGAACTCCTTCGATTCGCCGCTGCAGGAGATCGTCAACGAAGTGGCCTATGGCGGACCGCTGAAGTTTCGCGCCAATGCTGCGTTGAATTGGGATCTGCGCGAATGGTCGGCGGGCTGGACCGTGATGTACTACGACTCGTACCCGCAATATCACTTCGGCACCGATACGTATGTGCTCGCCCAAGGCGGATCGCACGTCGCGAGCCAGATGTACCACGACGCGTACGGCAGTTATACGTTCGCCGAGGACCGAGCAGTACTAGGCGACGTGACGCTGCAGTTCGGCGTGAAGAACATATTTAATAAGGCGCCGTCGTTCGACGCGTACTACGCCAGCTATCTCTACTCCAGCCCGTTCGGTAGCACCCGGATGCGCACATTGTGGCTGTCCGCCGCGAAACGCTTCTGAACTGACGGAGTCCTGGCGATGACAAAGCGATGTGGAGCCTTGCTGCTCCTGTTGTTGGCGTATGGCGTTGGTTTTGCTGAACCCGCGCCGAGTTCTTGGGCAATTACCAATGTGCGTGTCGTCGACACGCGCACTGGCACCGTTGGGCAACCGGTCGATGTTGAGCTTGCCGGTGGGCGCATCAGTGCGATTCGTCCTGCGGGCAGTTCGCCGCAAGCAATGAAGAAGCACGATGGCACGGGCCGCTTCGTCGTGCCGGGTTACTGGGACATGCACGTGCATGTCAACGGTAACGATGCTGAGAAATGGATGCTGCCCATGTTCGCAGTCGCGGGCGTCACCGGCGTGCGCGACATGAATGGCGACTGCTTCTGGGCTTCGGACTGTAGCGAGAGCATGGTTTCGATGCGCTCCTTGCAGCGTCGACTCGAAAGCGGCGAAGTGCTCGGGCCGCGCCTGCTTGCAATTGCCAGTGCTCAGGTCGTGGGGCCGCGAGGACTCGGCGACGATGCACCGTCGTGGTCGGCGCCGGGTAATGCAGCGGATGCGCGACGCATGGTTCATGAGTCGCAGAAGCGGGGCGCGGATTTCATCAAACCCTACACGTCAATCCCGCGCGAGGCCTACTTCGAGTTGTTACGAGCCGCCAGTGCGAGCGGACTGCGTCTGAGCGGCCATGTGCCTATGTCAGTGAATGTGGTCGAAGCGGCGGAAGGCGGCCAGCTTTCCATCGAGCATGCCGTCACGCCGGCATTGGACTGTTCAACGTATTCCGATGGGCTGCACGAGCGCTATGCACGTTGGGCGGCTCGCGAGAGCGAAGAGGGTAACGAGCGGGGGTATTACCCGAAAGTGTTGGCCAGTTTTGACTCAGCACGCTGCGACAAAATCATCTCGCGTATTGCCAAGACCCGTGTCTGGTACGTGCCGACGTTGCTGACTCGACGCTTCGAGGCGAGATCTGACGAGAAGGCGTTTCGCGAAGATCCGCGGCTGCGTCTGGTGCCGACGGATGTTCGGACCTACTGGACGGATGATGCGGATTCGCAAGCGAAACTGTTCAAGGAAAAGCCGGAGCAGAAGCGCGCCTACGTGGACTTCTACGAACTCGGCGTGCGTCTCACCGGAAAGATGCATGCGGCCGGTGTGCCCATTCTGGTGGGGACCGACGCGCTGGATAGTTATTCCTTCCCCGGCTCGGGCTTTCATGACGAGATGCTGGAACTGCGCAAGGCCGGATTGTCGAACGCTGCGATCTTACGTGCCGCCACTCTGAGCGCTGCGGAGTACTTGGGGCGAGAGGCTGAGTTCGGCACGGTGGAGCCGGGCAAGGCGGCGGACCTGGTCATTCTCAACGCCGACCCGGTGCAGAACATCGAGAACGCCGCCAAGATCGAAGCGGTGGTATTGAACGGTCGCTTGCTCGCACGCGCTGAGCGGCAGCGAATCGAGGCAGACGTGGCTCGCTTTGCGGCGAAACTCAAGGCTACGGCGGAATAGTCGTGGTGTCAGTCATACGCCGGATGCCACTGCTGGTCTCGGTGGCGGTGAGCTTCTTCAGCATGGCGCCGGCGGCGGCGCAGAAGCTGGACTCCACCATTGCCATCGGTCAGAGCACCACGCTCTGGTCCGCCGTCTTACAGGAACAACGGCGGTACTTCGTACATCTACCGCCGCACTATGCGCAGTCCGGCAAAGCTTATCCAGTGTTGTACCTGCTCGATGCGGAGATGCAGTTTCATAGCGCGACCGGCATCGTGCAGTTCCTTTCATCCGTCAACGATCGCATTCCCGAGATGATCGTGGTGGGCGTGACCAACAGCGATCGAACGCGCGACCTGACGCCGCCCATCACACATCCGAGCTGGGCAAAGGCACGCGAAGAAAAATCGGGAGGCGGTGCGAATGTTTTCCTAAAGTTCCTCGCCGACGAACTCATACCCGCCATCGATGCTAGCTACCGCACTCAGCCCTACCGTGTGTTGGTCGGGCACTCATTCGGCGGGCTCTTCAGCCTGCACACGTTGAGCAATCGCCCGGATCTCTTCCAGGCGCACATCGCCATCAGTCCATCACTGTGGTGGGACGATGAAGCGCCAATCGCTGCGGTGGAAGAGGGGATCCGGCGTGCCGGAAAAGCTCCGTGGTTGTTCATGAGCTGGGGTGACAACGAAGCGAATATTCGCGACACCAATCGAAAGCTGGTGAACGCCTTGGAGACGAAACCACCGTCGGGCTTGCGTTGGGAGCATCGCTACTATCCCGGCGAAGATCACATGAGCACACCGCATCGCAGTCTGTACGACGCGTTGCAGGCATTGTTCGCGGGTTGGCGCATGCCGCGCATGGTGGGTGACGTCGAGCAGCGATTCGATATGCGAGGCGTCGAAGCGCACTACTCAGCGCTGGCTGCACGATTCGGATTTCCGATAGCGCCATCTCCCGCCGCGTTCGCAGTAGCTGCGGATGGAC
>NZ_JAEUPY010000915.1 GCF_016790065.1 Steroidobacter sp. | reverse complement strand
CTTCTTCAGTGCGTAGAGGATCTGCGATGGCCCGAGAGAGCCGGTGAAGTATTCATACTTCAGCTGATAGCCAGCAGTGCTGGTGACCGATTGCAGCAGGTAGACGCTGTTCGCAGCGTTGTATGCATAGTGAAAGCTCAGCTTCTCCCCGGTGGGATACGTCATCTCGGTGGCATAGATTCTCGTGCCCGAATACATCGACACGGAATTGCTGAACTTGGTGGCGACGCCGTTGCGGTCGGTGAACAGGTAGCCGTTCGTGATCGACGTCAGCGCGCCCCCGGTGCGCTGAGCAGGGACATACGCGCCCGAGATCAAGTCGAACGCATAGGAGCGATTGCCAACGGACACCTGCGGCTTGATCGAGCCGGGGTTTGCGATCCAGACCTCGAAGTTGTGCCGCCATAGACCGCCGATGCCGCCAATCCAATATCGCTCATGCGACAGACCGGATTCTGGCGTTCCGATCGACACGGCCGGCTCGGTCAGCAATAGCTGGCCCGAAATCATATCGACGCCGTTGGCGTCGAGCGCAGCGCGCACCGGCGACGGCTCCGGCACCGTCTGCGCGCTCACCACGCCGCCCACCAGCAGAAACGCAAGCGAAGCAGTCCAACTCGCCACCACGTAAGCGCGCCTTCCGATCCTCGAGCACCATCCGTTATCGATCATCGCTTCTCTTCCTTAACCCGTTGAGCGCCATCAACCACGCCATCAGACATCGACACCGACGCCGCTTAGTTCAGCAGCAGATCGAGCACCGCCGGCAGCCAGCGAATATCTCGAACGTTGACCGCGAAGGTGTAAGAGGTCGCCGCGTTTGCACCGTCGCCGGTGTAGCTAGCGGTGATCGTGTGCAGGCCGGGCGAAAGACCTTCGAGAAATATACTGGCCTGGTTGCCGTAAACGAACGCGGAGCCGAGGAAGATACCGTTCTCCGTGAACGTCACCATGCCTCCGGCCGATCCCGTCACAGCAAGATTGACGCCGATCGAGACGCCGTACCACGAGACGTTCGCAACGTTGCTTACGGGACTGATGGTGACGGCACTACCGCTGGTCGCACCGGTCGACAGAAAACTCGAGCGATTACCCGCCGCATCGTAGCTGTAATCGCGTTGAACACCGCTCCCCGGCCCACCCGCGGTCTGCACTTTGGTCAGGCGTCCCAACGCATCGTAAGTGTAAGTGAGCGTCTCCGCCGCCTGCGCCGGGGCGGCGAGATACATCCAGGCTACAGACAACCCCATCCATCGTGCTTTATTCATCAGTCCCTCGTACAGCAAGGCACAGCACGTAACCGTGGAGAATCGTTACGCACTCTAGAAATTTCCGGCGGCTTAAAAAAAAGTTTTCGATCGAAGTATGGAACACCGACATGCAGTCGATAACCCCAAACTTGCCTGCGATACAGCTGCGCGAATTCGAATACCCCAGATTCGAGTTGTCTCATTAACTGCATTCCTTCAGCCAGAAGAGCATGTCGCGTACGGAGATTTCACGATAAGGCCGCAGGCACGCGATAGAGGCGTTCATTGATTGATCCGCCAAAATGACAATGGCGATCAATACGGCGTTGACGCACGCTGGGGTCGTGCTCTTGGAAATCCTGCCACTCCTGCATAGCCATCCGTGTGCGCTCGTTTGATGCCGAGATTTGCAATCGCGCAATAACTTCTCATCGCGCATTCTGGTTGTCAACGATTTAAGGACCGTCCGCGGACATACTCAGGGATTGGAGCAAGCTCCTTTCGCGAAAGCGCAACGTGACATGCACCGGCACACGCGTCATCAAGGCGAGTCGCTCAATGCACCACAAAAATTCGAGTGGATTCGATCTGCCAGGTCGAGGCATTGCAATTACCGTAAACAGCCACTGCGTTACCCGAAGATACCGCGGCGAGCACCATGGCCAACCAATCCTTCTCTCGGCCCGCCGGAGGTGTGATGAGCACGGACGTCGCGCTACAACTCGAACCGCGCCCTGGAACGTTGATCGCAACACCGCCGTTGTCGATAAAGAGCTTGATTTGACCGCCGCTCGTCTGCTCGATCGCGCCCAGACGATCCGTGACGCGATCGAACCAATCGGCAGCGCTCGCGGGCAACGAAGCCCCCAGCGCTAGCGCGATGGCAACCAGTCGATGTGACTTCATATATCACTCCGAGGTATTAAGGACTGCTCGTGCATCGCGCCGTCAACGGTCACATGCTCACGGTAAAGGTGCCGGTTGGATAAACGCTGTTCAACGGATGGGCTCCCGACGCATGCATAGAGATGAAGCCATCGTCGCGCTCGAGATCGCCGTGGATCACGCAGATATCAACTGCATCCACCCCAAGTCATCGCTGCTTGCGATAACATCTCGTTGATAGTCATGTGCAGAATCAGCTCGGTCGGGGAAGACGACTCGGCGGGACGTTGACCTGCTTGGGTACGTAGAACTTCATACGGATCCTTCCATTTTCTATCGACCGGGCTCGACGCGCACTGTAGCCGACCAGGTCACGTGGTTTGTTGTCGAGGCAACTTTTCAGTTCATACAAATAATTGCAATCTGTCACCTGGCCTGTCAACAGAGTTTTCAAGCCGCAGCATCAATTCAGGGATTCTCCGAACCGCCGCCCGCTCCGGCGATGTTTGGCAGATACGACCCCTGCTCCATCCGCAGCGGCACGGCTCGCATGATTCACTAGCGTGATCGACAGTCTTCGCTGCGCTCAGTGCGTTGACAATCGCCCGACCGGCATGCAATCTGAACTGAGAAACTGAGCAGGGATGTCACACCAACAAGATTTCATCTCCCATTGATTTTCGATTCACCAGGGCGTTACGGGGCGATCACTTCCGCAATGATCAGGCCACACTCCATGTCCTGGTAGTGGATGCCCAAACCAATCCAGTGATATGCCTAGTATGAGCAGATCGAGACAGCCCGAGCCAGCGCGATATCTTCAAGTTTCTACTGGCGTTGAACGAAGGCGCTGACGAGCAAACTGGCGCGTGAAGCGCTTCAACTAACCCTTTGGAAAAACATCATGAGCATCTCGACTAAACTTGCATTGATGGCAACGCTGGCACTTCCCCTAACCGCATCGGCGAGTGAATGGACCGTGACACAGCCCATTGCAGCACTTCAGTTGGATGGCAGCAGCCAGGATCTCTACCTCACCGGAGGACTGAAATGGGGAGCAACCTCTTGCCCAAACGCCACCTACGTGAAGGTCGCTCAAACCCTTGCGGGATACAAACAGCTGCTGGCCATTGGCTTAGCCGCCAAGATGGCCGGCACTCCGATACGACTGTTCGGCACCTGCGGTACGAACGGCTATTTTGACGCCACATACATCAGTGTTGAATCTCAGCCGTGACGCGCTATGCACACCCGCTCAGCGATCGGTTAGCGATTGATCGGCCAGCGTCGCCACGCCCATCGATGCAATCGCTTGAGGTGAACACCCGAAACGATGCGAGCGGCCGCGCTCACAGCAAACCCGCGAACGTCATTCTGCAGTAGACATTGTTTGAACCAGTCCAAAGTTGCGTATCTTCACCGCCGATCCGAACGCTCGCTGCGTGTGATAGGCTGACAACACCAGGACATGGGTCACCTTGAACCCGGGATCCGTGGCGCTGATCCAAAAGCCCTTGGTACAGCCAGCAGCCGGTGTCGATACCTCAACCATGATGTCGCCGCCGCCGAACTGCGTGTATGAATAAACCTTGACGATCATGGTCTGCGTCTCGCGCCGGCGCCGCGCTCGCCAGCGGAATCAGCAGCCCCGCCAACAACGGCCACACCCCTCGCCGCCCACTAACGCGAGCGCCGCGACGCGCCCTCTCGCGGTCCGGCTCAACAGTCACGGTACTACTCAGCGCGAATCTCCCTCGGCCACGGCGAACAACGATCGAACCAGCCCTTAATTCGCCACCAGCCCGCCGACCCGCCGCAGCTGAGTCCAGTACGGCAGCCCGTAATGCCAGAAGCCATCGAACACGGACTGCGCCATGACCTGGCCGCTGAGCACATCGCCGCGAAGTTTTACATCGAGCGAGGTGACGTGCGGGCGTCGTTGTGTGTCCGAGGTTTCGAGCTGGGCCAAAGAATCGCCGGTAAGAAAGCCGTCTTTGAGCGCAACGTTGGTGAGCAACGTTTCCTGCAAAACCGTACTCCGTCCCGGGAAGCGCGGTTCGCCACCGATACGCAAGCGCACGTCGCCGGGCGATCGGATCGACAACGTGATGCTCTGCTCGCCTTGATAGGTATGGATCTGTCCGCGCCACTCGCCGATCAAAGGCGATGAAGCATCGAACGCTGGCGTCGGTGCCGGTCGCGAAGACGCGGCCGAGGGCTTAGACCACTTCGGCAACAAACTCTTGAGAACCGCGGCGCGTATCGCCGCCAGGTCGGCACCACCGGCGCCGCCGTCCGTGTTTGCGAGTACGGCCACGCCCAGATTCTCTGCAGGCACCAGCGTAAAGTTCGCTTGAGTGCCCGAGGTCGAGCCTTCGTGCCCGACGACGTCGTAGCCGCCGTCGTTGGAAGAAATCCAGCCGACGGCGTAGGTTCGTTTCGAACCATCCGACGTGGGCGTAATCGCCGCGAGCGGATCGTGAAGCATCTGTTCTATCGACGCGTCATTCAACACCCGCTGCTGATCGGCCAGACGATTTTTGAGCAGGAACATGCCGAGGCGCGCCAGATCATGCGCACTGGAATACGCCGAACCGGAGCCTTGCGTGACGGAGGTATAGAAAGGAATGGGCTTGCGTTCGAAGTCGTAGCGGATCGCATGCTGCCCCTCCAGCCCCGGCGCGATATTGATGGATGAGTGCGTCATCCCCAGCGGCAGAAACACTTCCTGCCGCATGAAATC
The DNA here is from genome assembly GCF_016790065.1 of Steroidobacter sp. Taxonomy (GTDB): domain Bacteria; phylum Pseudomonadota; class Gammaproteobacteria; order Steroidobacterales; family Steroidobacteraceae; genus Steroidobacter. Next base: position 7,775 of record NZ_JAEUPY010000915.1, on the reverse strand, counting down.
GGCGTAGCTCTTGCCCGAGACCTGCGCCAGCAGATGACTCAGCACGCCATAGCCAATATTGGAGTACTGATAACGCTCGCCCGCCGGCGCCACCACGATGCCGTAACGGCGAATCGTCTCGCTCAGCGACAATCGCCGAGGCAAGTCGTCATCACCGTAGAAGGTATTGGTGAAGCCCGGCAGGCCCGACGTATGGTTAGCGAGACGGCGCACCGTCACCGCCTGCGGGTCGCCGATCCAGGTCGTGAGTGCATCACGACCCAGATAGCGATTGGCGGGCTGATCCAGATCCACCTTGCCCGCTTGCACCAGCGTCATCACGCCCAGCGAGGTCAGCGGCTTGGTCACCGACGCCAGATGAAACATCGTGTGCTCGGTAGCCGGCACACGACGCTCCACATCCGCCCAGCCGAAGCCCTCCGCCCACACGATCTTGCCATTGCGCCAGACCGAGACGGCGATGCCCGGCACTTGATTCTCGACGAGCTGCCGACGGATGGCCTGCTTCGCGCCATCGAACTGCTGTGCGACGGCTGCAACCGGCCACCAGCTGACACTGCAGAGAACCAGCGCTGATACCCGAGTAACGATGTGCTTCATCAACATGATCCCTCACCAGCTCCCACGCACAGTCAGCATGTAGTTACGCGGCGTGCCGTAGATGTTTTCGTAAAGCGTGTTGCTGTAGACCGAGTAGTACCTCTTGTCGAACAGATTGTCGCCGTACAGGCCGATTTTCCAGGTGTCGTTGAGCTCGTACTGCACGGCCGTGTTCCACACGGAGTAGCCGCTCTGCAAGAAGCGATAATTGATCCGCTGCGTACTACCGGGAGCGGCAATCGCCGTGTCCATCACATAGCCTTCGGTCATCGCCAGCACACCGGCATTCAATGTCCAACGTGAAGCTCGGCCCGGCAGGCGCCAGGTCGTCCACATCTTCAACATGTGTTTGGGTGTGCGCGTCAGGGTGCGCGCTCCGCTCGAGTACAGCGTGCTGCTGTCCACGCCTTCGGCCTTGTTGGAGTTGTGGGTGTAGCCGGCAAACATCTGCCAGCCAGGCAGCACGGTGCCGCTCAATTCGGCATCGAAGCCTTCACTGGTGATGTTGACCTGTTGCATGAAGCAGCAGCTCGCGCCACCCGTGGTCGGAACATTCGGAAAGGTGTTGTCGCGTACACCTTGCCCGTTGCGTTCGATGCGATAGATGGCGGCCGATGCATTGAGGACGCCGAAGAGTTCGCCCTTCACGCCCAACTCATAACCGTCGCCAGTGATGGGATCCAACGGTGTGCCGGGCAACGGCGCTTGCAACAGGTTCGCTTGCACCTTGAACGTTTCGGCGTAGCTCAGATACGCGGACCAATCCTCCGCAAAGTTATAAGTCAGTGCCGCGCTCGGAATGAACTTGCTGTCGTCGTAGCGCGTGGTGCGAGGTGCGAGTCGCGATCCATCGGGATTGACGGTTTGCGCCACCTGCAAGTAACGAAACTTTCCGTAGCGCCCGCCGAGCGTCAGGCGCAACGGCTCGAGCAGTTGCAAACCAACCGTGGCATAGAAGCCCTGCTGCGTCTGCCCGTTTTCCGGGTAATAGGCATTCTGCTGGGCGACTGGTTCCGGGTACAACGCCGGATTGAAATTGAACACGTCGATGGCCGGTCCCGGATAGTCATAGCCCGGCAATCGATAGCCTTTCGCGCCGCCGCCATCGATCTTCGAATAATCGGTGCCGACAGTGTAGCGATGCTCCAGGCCGAACAGCTCGACAGTGCCGTTGGCAGAGAGATCGAACAGGCTCTGCGTGGCGTCGTAGTCATTGCCGAAGCCATAGGCCGTGTTGCCCACCCGCGTGATCGGATCGACGCCGCCGTAGCTCACGAACTGACGATTCTCGCTGGACTGAGCGATGTGCGTCAGATTCAACTTGATGACGCCCGTGGCACCGTATTTCTGCTCGGCGCGGGTAAAGACTTCTTTGGTGGTGATGTACCAATGCGCCCAGGGCACATTGAGTGCGTTGCTTCTCGGCAGATCCAGGCTCCGGCCATCGCTGTAGCGCGGGAAGCCCCAAGTGGCGAAGCCATCTTCCTTGCGACGCTCATAGCTCGCGCCGGCAATCACGAGCGTGCTGGGTGTCACATCGTACTCAGCCGTACCGTAGGCGATGGTCTTGGTCGAGGTGGCGCGATCGTAGAAGTAATCCTTGTCTTCCTTGGCCGCGACGAAACGACCCCGCAAACGACCGTCGCTGGTGAGCGGGCCAGTCACGTCGATCTCACCGCGATAACGATTCCAGCTACCCGCAGACAGGCCGAGCCGGACCGCTGGTGTCGATTCGGCGCGCTTGCGCACCAGATTGATGACACCGCCCGGTTCACCCGCACCGCTATACATGCCATCCACACCTCGCAGCATCTCGATGTGATCGTAGGTGGCCGTATCGGGCGTGAGGAACAAGCCGAATGCGCTCGAGTCGGCCGGCGCACCACCATCGATCTGCACCGTCTTCACTCGGAAGCCACGCGAGTAGTAGAACGGATCGACCGGTGTGTAGCTTTGCTGAGTGACGCCGGTGGTCTGTCGCATGACTTCCTCCAGCGAGGACAGGTTCTGCGCCTCGATGCGCTCTCGGGTCACGAGCGTGATCGATTTCGGCGTCTCTCGCAGCGACAGCCCGGACTTCGAGCCCACGCTCAATTGGTTGTCCAGCGTGCCAAACACCAGGACTTCTTCGAGCTCCGGGCTCGCGCCCAGCCGGTCGGCAGCGGCGCCGCTTTGACTCTCATTCGCTTTGCGGACGAGACGGATCGCCACGGTGCGCTCATCCACGAACTCATAGCGCAAACCGGTGGCCGTGAGCAGCAGCTGCAACGCCTCCTCTGGCGTGTAGGTCCCGGCGACATGCACTGCCATGTGCTCGCTGGCGGCACCATCCATGGGCATCATTACCGACAGCCCGGTTTGCTCGGCCCAGGCATTCAGCGCCTTGTCGAGGCGTTGCGCAGCGATTTCGATCTTCACGGGCGGGGCCGCCGCGGCGGCGGCCACTGCGCAGATCAGCGGCCATAACAGACTCAAACCAGCAAGACGCGGCAACGTCGGCATCGGAAGCTCCCCATTGTGTGCATAATCTCTACGTTGCTGTATGACTGGAGCAGCCGCGAATTCGGCAACAAAATAAAGTGTTGAAGATTTTCACTGGAATTAAGTCATAGAGAGTAGGCCCAAGCCCGCATCCAGTGAACGCCAACGACCGAAAAAATGCCGCTCGCTTCGTCGCTATCGCGTATCAGCGGCATCGGCTCGACTTGAACCGCTACCTGACCCGGCGACTGCGCAACCGGCAGGATGTGCGCGAGCTGGCGCAGGAAGTGTGGACGCGGCTGCTGCGCGTCAGTGATCCCACCGAGATCCTCGAACCGCTGGCGTACATCTACCGGACGGCCGCGAACGTGATCAGCGAGTTCCACATGCGGCAGAAGCGCGACCAGGTGTCGTACGACTCGGACGCGTGCGAGAAGGCCGAAAACCAGCCGCAGTCCGGTGCCGACGAGCTCGGCGAACAAGTCGGCCGGCAACGTCAGTTCGAGCGCGCGATGAGCGAGTTACCCACCGTGTATCGCCGCGTCGTATTGATGAAGCTGCGCGATGGGCAGTCCTATCAAGAAATCGGCCGACAGCTCGGACTGGCAACCCGAACCGTCGAACAGTACTTCTACCGCGCCCTCGCGCTCGTCAAGAGCCGGCGCGAAGCTTAGCCACAGGGACGATGCCATGAATCTCGGCACTGACGACGACAAACGAATTACCGAGCGAGGCGCTCAATACCTGGGCGCACTCACCGAAGGCGATGGCTCTCGGGACGCGCTGTTTGCGTGGCTGAAGGAATCGCCGCGGCACGTCGAGGACTTTCTGTTTCTGATGAACTCGGCACAGGACATTGCCGATGTCACGCCTGAGCAGGAAGCACGGATCGAAGCGATGGCTGGCGGCTCGGACGACACCGTGGTCCCGATGCAAGCCGATGTCAATGTGGTGCCGATCGACGCGCCCCGCACCCTCACCGAGCACGCGCCGACCAAGACGAGCGGCGGACATGCCATGCGCTGGGTCGCAGGGCTCGCTGCGACGCTGCTGGTCACGACACTCGCTGTGTGGCAATTCACCGGCATCGGCCAGCGACAAACCTATACCACCGCGATCGGCGAACAACGTTCCATCAAACTCGCCGACGGCTCGATGGTGTATCTGAATACCCGCTCGCGCCTGGAAGTTCGCTTTACCGACAACGAGCGCTGGCTGCGTTTGCGCGAAGGCGAAGCACTGTTCACGGTGAAACACGATTCGGCCCGGCCGTTCAGTGTGCATACGGACGATGCCGTGATTCAAGCCATCGGCACGCAGTTCGGCGTGTATCGGCAAGACAGCGGCACTCGCGTCGCCGTGCTGGAAGGCGTCGTGCAGATCAGCGGGGATCTGCAGGGATCGCAGCCTTCTACCGCCGCCCCTATGTCACCGCCACGCCTCGCCGCTGGCGAAGAAGCCAGTGTCACGCCGGGCGGCGCCATCCTAGAGCGTCGGCCGGTCAACTCCGCCAAGGCCGCGGCCTGGCGGCAGCGTCGTCTGGTCTTCGAGGACGAGTCTTTGGAAACTATCGTCGCGGAGTTCAATCGCTACAACGTCACGCCTCAAATCCAGGTGCTGGACGAGGCTGCCCGCCGACAACGCTTCTCCGGCACCTTCGATGCCGATGCCCCGGAGCGGATGGTGAACACCCTGGTAGACAATGAATCGCTGGTCGTGACGCGGACCGGGGAAGAGATCACGATCCGCTCACGGCGCTGAACTACATCGCGGGCCTCACTCCAAACGCGCCGGCTTCAAATACCGCGCCAGGAACTGATAGACCTCCCGCCGCGACTCGCGGGCAAGCCGGGTGTCGATCATGTTGAACCCGTGGCCACCGGGTGCATTGTCATATATTTTGTATTCGAACTTCTTGTTCGCGGCCTTGAGCGCCGCGATCAGGTGTTCAACCTCCATCACATGCACATCGCCATCGTTGGTGGTGCTGTGAATCAGCAACGGCGTCTGCAGCTTGTCGGCGTGATACACCGGCGAGCGACGTCGATACTCCATGGGATCTTCCTGCACCGACTTGCCGATGAAATGGTTGAAGATCTCCGGGTAGCTGGGTTGATAAGCCATCCGCTGCACCAGATCGCTCACCGGCACGCCCGCGTACGCCACCTTGTAGTCGCCGGGCCAGCGGAAAATGTTCATCAGCGCATGGAAGCCACCATGACTCCAGCCCAGGATGCCCACGCGCGAACCATCGACGTTGGGCATGTTCTCTACCGCCCAGTCGCGCGCCGCATGCGTGTCGTCGATCTCGGCGCCGCCATAGTCGATCTCATCGTACATGCCCCGACCGAAGCCACTGCTGCCGCGATACTCCGGCGCGATGAGCACGTAGCCTTCCTCCAACAACTCACGCGCGATCGGTATCAATACACCGCTGAAGTTTGAATGCACCCCGCCGTGCGGAAAGACCAACAGCGGCGCCTTGCGGTTGCCGAGCGCTTTGGGTACGAACGTGTACGCGGGAAACACCAGCGGATTGCCAGCGCCCAGCGCCGTAGGATTGGAACTTCTCGGCGGCAGCGACGTGATGTTGATCTCTTGAATCATGGCAACGTCGCCGAGCCGCTGATACATGGACAGCACATCGACTTTTCGTTTCAGGATGTCGAACTCGTGCTTGTACTCCGGCAGTGTCGGCGCCGGATATTTCGAAGTGTCTGCAGTCGCCGCCATCGACAGCATTGTCAGACCCGAGAGCATCACCCATTGCTTGCAACGTCGATTCATTTTCTTCGTAACTCCAACCAACTCGCCAATACCAAGTCATTCGAGGCCAACGCCGCACCACCTAGCACACCCTCGCGCAAGCGCAGTGCCAGCGACACCTTGTAGTCGTACCCTTCCGTGTCCTCGGTGCCGATGCGGGAAATCAGATCGCCGCTGAAAACGCCCGCGTCGAACTTGGCGCGATCGATCAACGTAGGCATCTGCTGGTCGAAGCGCGCACGCACCAGACCATCAGCCAGGAAGTTCAGTTCGACTGGAAACGTCCTGTCGTAGGCACGCAAGGTGCCTTGCCACGTGCCCAGCAGTTCGGACGGCGTTGAGAATGCCGGCGGCGGCACCCATTGAGGCTGCGGTAGCCCAGGCCAGCGCGGCACGAGTTTGCCCAGCACGGCATCGACAACTTGCCACGGTAGCTTGGAGCGCGAGTTACACAGCACTACCACCGCGATTCGTTGTTCCGGCAACAACACCAGCAGGCTGGATACGCCCTCCTGGCCGCCTGAATGCAACAACACCGAGTGGCCACCGACCTCGCGCCTGCCGAAGCCCACACCGTAGCCGCCGCCATCGTCCGTCAGTGACGTGCGTCGATGCATTTCCTCGAGCGAGCTATCACTCAGGATCTGTTTCTGATCCGATCGATGAGTCTTCAGATGAAACAAACCAAAGCGTGCAAGATCGTGCGCACTGGCAAACACCGCCGCGGCGGCAGGCGTATCCGTTTCGTAAGGCGCAACCGGCAGGCCGTTCTCGCCATAGCGAGTGGCGACGAAGTCTTCCAAGCCCGGACCAATGCCAACCGACGTCCGCGTCATCCCCAAAGGGAGAAAGACTTCACGACGCATGTAGTCGGCGTAGTGTTCGCCCGACGTGCGCTCGATGATCTCGCCAATGGCGCCGAATCCCAGATTGGAGTACGACGTTTCCTCGCCGGGCGCCGACACCAGTGCGCCATAGCGAAGAAGCGCTTCTTGCAACGAGGGCTGACGCACTGAGCCATCGATACGGAAGGCACGATAGTGCAATGGCAGTCCTGCGCTGTGATTGGCCAGACGTCGCACGGTCGCCTGATTCACATCACCCACGTGAGCGCGCAGCTTCGCCGGCCCGAGATAATCGTTGGCTGGTCGATCGAGATCGACCTTGCCGGCCTGCACGAGTGTCATCAACGCCGTGGCCGTCAGCGGCTTGGTGACCGAAGCGACCGGGTAAGCCGTGTGCGCCGTAGCCACGACCCGCCGCTCACGATTGGCCCAGCCAAAACCTTGCTCCCAAATAATCTGGTCGCCCTGAGCCACCGCGACGCTCACCGAGGGCGCCCCGCTATCGCGCAGGCTGTTGCGAATCAGCTCGCCGACCGATTCGAAGCGCTCGGCCGCCGCCGGGGCCGGCCCAGGAACACAACACAGCAGCCACCCGAGCAGCGACAGCGAAGGCCCCCATGTTGCGAACTTCGACCAACCGCTCATGGCACCGTCACTCGCCAGTTGGTGCGACCGCTGGCTTGCAACCACATGCAGCAGCCGTTGACCCGTTCGCCGAACCGAAGCCACTCGGCCGTAGGCTCCGAACTGTCGGCGACGAAAACATCTCCCTGGGCCCGCAGTGGCGTCACGCCATCCATGAGCAGTCGTCCCTTGCGGATCACGATGCGAAGACTGCGGATGCGCGGCCCCATGTCGCAGTAATGCCCGACGTAGGCCTGCCATTCCGGCGGATGAGGGAACGTTGTCGGGCCGGTGTAACGCGCATTGGTGAACCACTCAGCGCCCCACCCCAACTCCACGACCGGGCTGGTGGGATCCTCGGCGTTCTGCCGGCCGAAGCTACAAACGAAGCGACTGAAATCCGGATGCAATGCCAGGAACGTATCGCGACCGCCCCGAGTCTCCAGCGGCACCAGCTTC
>NZ_JAEUPY010000893.1 GCF_016790065.1 Steroidobacter sp. | reverse complement strand
ATCGTCCACGACTAGCAACTTCATCACGCCACTATCCGTGATGCCGCTGGCGCCGGCAAGGGCCTGCGAGGGCAATAACATAGGCCGAAGGACCTAGGCCCTGGGCGTAAGGGGCGCTGGCTCTGCGACGCTTGGTGCCGGATATTTCATTGATGCAAACAGCATGAACTAGCAATGCGACTTGGCGGCCAAGCGAATGATGCAACGATGTGATTGATGTTTGTGACAGAGGTTAGGAGGCGCATGAATGTGAGAGCATCCTGGCCGTCTTGATTGCGGCTCGCTCGGATTTAGCCGCTAATAATCAAAAGCTTATCGAACATGGTCGGGATGGAAATGTCAGTTTTAATTGACTTTATATGTGTTTATGAGCATCATATCGTACATGGCTGCTACTGACCCTCTTTTGGCTTTCGAGCAAGCGCCGGCCGCGGCGCTGGTGCGACTAGGGTCGCGCATTCGTCTTGCACGGCTGCGTCGTCAGCTTCGCCAAGAGGATCTTGCTGCCAAGATCGGCCGCACCAGAGCTACGGTCATTGCGATAGAGCAGGGGGCATCTGGAACCGAGATCGGCGCCTATGTGTCCGCGCTGTGGGCGTTAGGGCTGCTTCAGGAACTCGAGCTGGTTGCGGATCCCGGTTTGGATCGTGATGGCCAGGCGCTGTCTTTTTCGGTGTCTGATAAGCGCGTGCGTGTGCGCAAACCATTGAACAACAATTTCTGAACGGCCTGCGGCAATGGCTGACACTGCATATGTGTTCATCTATTTGCCCGGCGCCGTGAAGCCCATCGTTGCAGGTCGGTTCGAGCTCGATAGCACCGTATCGCCGGCGGTGGGGCGTTTCGTCTACGGCGAATCGTATCTTCGTAACGAGTCGGCCGTGCCGCTCGATCCTGTGGTGCTGCCGCTGCGCGAGCAACTCTTCACCACTACACTGTGCTCAGGGTTCTTCGGCGTCATTCGCGATGCAATCCCGGATGATTGGGGCCGTCACGTCGCAAGCAACCTCTACGGCAGCACCTATGCAACTTTCTTCGACTATCTGTGGCTGCCTGCTGCGGATCGCATGGGCGCTCTGGCTTTTGGCAAGACTTCAGCGAGTCCGATAAAAGAGAGCCCCGTCATTGCGTGGAAGGAGTTGGAAAACACTCCCTATCTACAGGCCATTCGGAAGCTGGATAGCAATGTTCCTCTGTCCCACGCAGAAGAGCAGGTAGCACTCCTATTTGGTGCAGGTACATCTGCTGGCGGAGCGCGACCTAAGTTCACCACTCACAAGGACGGGAGCATTTGGCTCGCGAAACTCAATCGGCAGAGCGATCGCTTCAATGAAGTCCGAGTGGAAGCGGCTATGCTGGATCTCGCGACTGCTTGCGGCGTTCGAGTGCCGGAGCACCAAGTGGTCCGCATGCACGGCCAAGACGTTCTCCTGGTGCGTCGCTTTGACCGTGTCGTCACCGACGCCGGAATCGTGCGTCATCGAATGGTGAGCGCGGGCACCGTGTTCTTGGCGAACGATGCAGCAGCTCAATACTCGTATACCGGTTCGTATCCTCGCTTGTCGCGAGAGCTAACGAGATGGACGGTAACGGGTGAGGAGGATCGCCGGCAGCTTTTCAGGCGGATCGCGTTCAATGCGCTCACTTCTGCTACTGATGACCATGAGCGCAATCACGCGCTCGTTGCAGAAGGTCCTCACTTTCGTCTCTCGCCGGCATTCGACCTCGTGCCGAGATTGGGGAACACGCGGAGGAAATTCCTTGCGCTTGCGATCGGCGACTACGGGGCGCTCGCAGTCCGTGACAACTTACTGTCGAGCGCCGAATCTTTTGGCTTGAGCCGCGCCGATGCCGATCAGATCGTCGATGAAGTCAAGCAGGCAGTGCAGACGCGATGGCGTGAGATTTTCGCGGCTTGGAAAGTGAGCGCATCGGACGTGAAGCGTATTGCCGGCTGTTTCAGCCCCCCGTCGTTCGAAGATCAGCCTGCAGAGCAACCAACCTTATGAGTTCGGTTGCATCATCGCGCCGCCTCAAACAACCCATCGCGCACGGAGACGCTGCAGGCGATCATGCCGTTGGAATGTGCTGCCACGCCGGTGACATCCGCAGGTAGTAATGCGTCGACGTCGATCACTCGAACCGTAGCGCCGCGTGCAACGAAGACGCGGTTGGCGGTACGAGCGTTCTCGAAATCGACGACGCCATCTTTGCCAGCGCCGCATAACACGGTCGGTGTTTGGGGCTTCCAGTCGTCGAGTAAGTCGTTGCGTGCCAGCGCTTGGCGGAAAGTGTTGTTTGTGTTGGTGATGAAGTCGGTATGGAAGCTGGGCTGAACCAATGAGTCGACGTCCAAGGGTAGAGCGCCCGTGCGACTGAGGGCGTAAACATCCAACGGGCCAGGCAGCAAACCCTCCACTTTCGTGTCGTAAGGGGCTTTGAAGACGTCGATCGGGGCCTGCCAGACATCGCCATAGATGTGTTGATAACTCACAGCTGTGTAGGCGAACAACGTGGGGCCGAGGGGATTGGCTTGGCCGTTGACGCGACCGTCCCAGCCGCTGATGAATGTTTGTAGCAGCGCATAGGGTCCGGACATCGGAGCGGAGGCGACCAGATCGAACTCGCGAGAATGCTTGCCCTCAATGGTTCGTTGCGTGGCCAGCGTCGCATGCCCGCCCTGCGAATACCCGGCCAACATTACTTTTCCTGACAGTGCGATATGAGTTTGCGAAGCGACTCGCCGAGCCGCACGCAAGGAATCCACGATGGCGCTGGCTTCAGAGTCTGCATGCAGATAGGGATGAAACGGATAGCTCGACTTACCCAGCCCGAGGTAGCTCGAAATCACAGTAGCGTAGCCGTGGGCTGCGAACACGCTGGCCAAGGTGAGATTCAGCGGCAAGTCCTCATCGAGTGACTGCAAGCGATCCGTAACGGTGCCATTGCTCCAGCCGAGCAATGGGTGAGGGCCGGTGCAACCATCGCCCGTCGGGATCAACAGCGTGGCAGAAGCATCGGCGGGCTCGCCCTGCACGCCGATGGTCGAGTAGAGAATCTCGAAGGCCTGCACGTCGCACTGGGCGGGGCCAATCCTGGCGGCGAGCTCCGGGCGTTTGCTCCAGGTCGCATCCAGCTGTGCGCGGCTGAGGGTCTGCAACTGCTTGAGATACTGAAGGCCCCCTCGATCAATGCCTGCATCTGCACCAGGAGTGGCGCAAGAGCTGACAAAGACAACAGCAACCAACACACCGACACGGGCCAGCAGCAGGGTCCTGATCATTAGAGCGTCTCATCCTTGGGAGTCGGATGAGGACTTAGAGCGCGGCGACCCTACGAATGGCTACCGCGCGAAGCTCGCAAGTCCATCTATTCTTTGCCGCTCAACGTCCGTTCGAAAAACTCGAACGTCTCGTCCCACGCGAACACATTGTGCCCGCCGGAGGGATCGACGTAGAACTCCACCGGCACGCCCCGTTGTAGCAGCTGATAGCCAAGGTCCTGCACCGATTCCATGTGGCCAGATTTATCCAGGTCGCCGATGGTCAACAGCACCGGTCCACGCCAATTGTCCAACTGCGGCGAGGAGGCGTAGGCCAGGTCTTCGATGCGCAGTCGTTCGGAGAGTCGTTGATAGATGAGCGGATCCTGCGTATTGCCCGCATCGAACCAGTCCTTCTTCATTTCGACGACCCAGTCCGTCACGCCGAAATGCGAGACGGCGGAGGCGAAGGCGCCGGGCAGGCGCGACATCGCCAATCCGACCATGTGGCCACCATAAGAGCCGCCCATGATGCCCATGCGTTTGGTGTCGACGTCGCCGCGGGCTTGCAAATAATTCACCAGCGCCGCGATGTCCTTCACTTCGCTGCCGCCGGTCGCGCCTCGTCCCGCGGGCAGGCGATAGTTCAGACCGAAGCCGGTGCTGCCCCGGAAGTTCATGTCGATGAACAAATAACCTTGCTGGGCCAGATACTGACCGAACGCATAGGCGTAGCCGTCGTAAGGCTTGGTTTGTTCAGTGGGGCCGCCATGTGTGTTGACGACGACGGGATAGCCATGCGCCGGAGGCGGGCGCTGGGGCGTGATCATGACGTGGTGGCTGATCAAACCATCTGCGGCTTTGACCGAAATGGTCTGTACCGGCGCAAGTTGGTTCAACACGGCCTGGGTGCGTTTGACGAGCGCGTCGGACATCAGCGGCAGCGTTCGTTCTGTGCCGTCCTGACTTCGGAGTACCAGGCGCGGTGGACGTTTCACCGTCTCGCCCTCGACATATACAAGGTGTCCGCCGGGGTTGTAGCCGGAGACGCCGGCTCGGCCTTCCGAGCCTTCGCCGAAGGTCAGCTGCTTGGGCGGGCCGCCGCGCAGCGAGACGCTCCACAAGTGAGAGCGCATCAGGTCGCCGACATTGGAGCGATAAACGATGGTGTGGCCGTCCGCACTGAGCGAATTGGCGTCGAACTTTTCTACCTCGCCCTCGGCAGGCGTCAATAGCCGAGCGGTGCCGCCTTTCGAGGACACGGCATAGAGTTGGTTCCAACCGGTTTTCTCCCAGAGGAACAGCAGTTCACCGGACGGCGCCCACACCAGAGTCTCCCCGTTGAGCTGACTGCCTGCGCCGAACTCTGCCTGCCACACGGTGCGCAGTGTTGCCGATGTCACATTCGCTGCGAGGATGCTCCACGGCACGCCGCCTTGCAGGCTGCGCTGCGCAGAGAAGCGATAGTCCTTGGTGGGGTTGATGGGCTCCCGAATGAATGCGAGCTCCGAGCTGTCCGCGGACCACACCGGGCTGGTATCCGCGAAGGGACTGGGATGCACATATGTCGTTTCATCCTTCGCGAGGTCGTGCACGACGATGTAGGTCTGTCTCGCCGTGCGAGAGCTGACAAAGGCGAGCTTGGATCCATCGGGTGAGTACACGGGCTGATCGATGCTCACGGCTGCGGTGTGTCGCGGATCGCCAGACTTCAGCAGCGAGCGTCGCGTCCATCGACCCTCCGATTCGCGACGCAACTCCAAGAGCTGCGTGCCTTGCGTGAACGCCACCGCCTGCGCATCGGGCGACCAAACGAGTGTCGATGACGGCACGTCGGCGCCTGTGGCCACCAATACAGGCGTGCTGCCTTTCTTGTCGACCTCAAGAAACATCAGCGCTGAGCCGCCTGCGGTGTCCTTGCGATCATGGACGTACATCAGGTGCTTGCCATCGCGAGAAGCTGAGTAACGCGCGATGGGGCCGCGCTCACCGCCGGCCACCAATACTTCCGGTTCGAACGTCGGCTCGCGAGCGATCATTAGATTCCCATCGTTTCGCCACGACAGGTAACGATGCTGCGTCGAGCCGAAGGTTGCCTGCAGGGCGCCGTAAGCGTTCAGCCGTGCCTGCTGGATTTCATCGCGTGTGAGCGCCTCGCGGGCATCCGACGCCAGCGACGGGCAAGACAGCACGAGGGCGACGGCAACGCCCGCCAAATAATGACGCAATTTCATACGGGACCTTTGCTCGGGCCGCTAGTGCCCGGGCCACTGGTGGATGAGGAGCTCGCCGGCTTTCTTTTCGAAGCTCAGATCGTCTGCCTCTGTCAGCAGGCGTAGCAGCGATTGGGGATTGTCGGCATCGAGCGTGCCGGTGAAGCGTCGCTCGCCGATGTCAGCGCCTTCGATGCGGATCTTGAGCGCGCTGTTGTAGCGATTGAATTCGGCTGCGATGTCGGCGAGCGTGTCTTCTTCGAAGACCAATCGTCGCTGTCGCCAGGCGGTGACCCGAGCCGCATCGATGTGGCTGCGAGCGACGATGGCGCCGTCCTTGTTGAGATCGACGGACTCGCCCACGGTGATCTTCACCTGGCTGCCGTTGACATCGGTCACCAGCACCGTGCCTTCGACGACCGATGTCTGCGTGCCACGAGCATCCCGTCGCACATTGAACTGCGTGCCGACGGCCTGAATGATGGCGTCCCCGGCATGCACTCGAAACGGCTGTTTGGGATTGCTCTCTACCGAGAACAGCGCTTCACCTTGATCCAACCGGACATCGCGGGTGGCGGTGCTGTACTTCACGGCGACTTCCGATCCGGTATTGAGATAGACGAGCGAGCCATCCGCCAAGGGCAGGGTGCGTTGTTCACCGACGATGGTTGCGTAGTGTTGACCGCCGATCACCGCCGACTGAATCCACCACGCGCCGACGAGCACGGCGACGCCGGCCGCAAGCCCGGCTAGCCAGCGTTTCTGGCGCGATCGACGCGGTTCGCCACTCGAGCTGCGAATGAACGCCGACGGCAGCCGCGCAATCTGATCGAGAGGTGCGGTTTGCAGCATCGCCCCGACATCCAGCCGACCTTCGGGATCGAGATTCTCGAACATCCGATGCACCGCTGAGATGTTCAAGAACTCCTGCACGTGCAGCGGCGAGCGGGTCAGCCACTCCGCAAACGCGGCCCGATCGGCCACCGGATCCTCTGCCAGCGCCGTGAACCACTCGGCGGCCTGGGCCGCGATGTCCAATTCATCCCGCCTGGGGGGCTTCACCGGCGATCTCCTTTCTGCCAGAGGTGGGCGCGGATGCGGACCGTCGATTCGTGGACGTACTTTTTGACGGTGTGCACCGAGATGTCCAGCGCTCGCGCAATTTCCACATAGGACATCCCGTCACGCTTGCACAACACGAAGGTCGCGCGATGCACCGGTGGCAGCACCGCCAGGATTCTTTCCAGTTCGTCTTCAGTGTCGGCACGGTCGGTTGATTCGTCCCCAGCGGGCAATTCAGGATGTTCGGCAGCCTCCTGGGCCGCCTCGGAATCGAAAGTCACCAGGCCACGTGCCGCGCGCATACGAAGCTGGGAGGCAACGTGCGAGGCGATGGTGTAGACATAGGCTCGCGGCTGGCGCACGAGCTCGCTCTTTTCCAGGCGCAGCAGTCGCAGATAAACCTCTTGCGCCAGATCGGCGCTGTCCTGGCCGGCGCGTAGATGCAACACCAGGTAGTTGTGCAGGTCGGCCTGATACTTCTCGAAGACGGACGCGGCCAGGCGCGCTGCCCGATTGAGGGGTGTCGGCTTCACGGTTCAGGCAATTCGCGCAAAAGGGTGCTGCCCATGTTTCTTAAGAGCCAAGCCGCGGCATACTTTGGGTACTTTTAATTTGGCTACCCCTTTTGCGCCAGACGCTCGCTCTCTACCCGGTAACAAGCATAAATCGAACGGGGAGGGCGCTGAACATGAAATGCATTCGTAGCCTGGTCGGAATCGCGGTGATGGCGTGTTTGAGTGCGGCGGCTGTGGGCCAGTCGCAACCCACGCAACAAGTCTCGGTGGACATTCCATCCCAACCGGTGGGCAAAGCGCTCAACGCCTTTGCTCAGCAGACCGGCATGCGGCTGCTGTTCCGGGCGGCCTCGGTGAAGGAGGGAACCATGGCGCCACGGCTGGTGGGCAGTTTCACCGCCGGGGAGGCCTTGGAGAAACTGCTGCAAGCGACCGAACTCGAGTACAAGTTCCTGGATGATCGGACGGTGGCAATCCGCGTGGCCAAGCCGATCGGTTCGGAAGGCGCTGAGACCACGTCGGCCGACACGGACCAGTGGTCGACGGGGTCGACTCGCTTGGTGCTGGCGCGTGCCGAAGTGGCCGAGCAGAGCGAATCCACCACGACTCAGTCCAACAGCGCCGCCGCCGGCGACTCGCTGGCCGAGGTGCTGGTCAGCGCCAAGGCGTTCACCGACGCCAACGTCGACATCGTTCGTACCCGCGATGACGCGCAGCCGTACTACATCCTGAGCGGCGACGCCATCGAGCAATCCGGCGCCAGCAACGTCGAGGATTATCTCAAGCAGCGGCTCACCATGAACGCCATGCCGCTCGCGAGCAACCAATACTCGACATACGCGCGTGGCAATACCAGCTCCATCAATCTGCGCGGCATTGGTAACAGCCAGACGCTGATCCTGATCAACGGTCGGCGCACCTCAGTAGGCAACTATGTGGGCCAGGCGACCGAGCAGCCGGACGTGAATGCCATTCCGCTGGCGGCCATCGATCGCGTGGAAGTGCTGCCGTCGTCGTCGGCAGCGATCTACGGCGGAGCTGCGGTCGGTGGCGTCGTCAACATCGTGCTGAAGAAGGACTATGTCGGCACGAATCTGAAAATGAAGTACGAGAGCACCTTCGATGGCGGCGCGGACGTGCGTTCCGTCAACCTCGCGCACGGCTTCTCGCTGGAAGACCGACGCACCCACGGATTGATTGCGGCCTACTATTCGGATTCGACCGCACTGTTGCGCTCGGATCGACCGGAGATCGTTCGCCGCGGCATCGATCGCATGCTGGCACGCTCGCCACAACTGCTTTACTCCGGATCGTTGCCGTTCAATGTCGGGGCGACCACCAACATCGCCTCACAGAATGGCAGCATCCTGACGCTACGTGATGGGACGTCGCTCGGCTCCTCGTTCACTCACGTGCCGTCGTCGATTTCTCCGTCTTCGCCGGATGCGCTGTTGAACGCGGGATTGCTTGCCAATGCCGGCAGCTACGATTTCTCGGCGCCCGACACCGCAAACTATCTCACCGGCGGCCGCTTCTATCTCGGTAGCGCGCCGAAAGTGGGCTCGCTGCTCGCGTCGATTCGTCGCCAGATGACGGACAACATCGAGGCGTTCATCGACGTGTCTTTCAGCAAGAACGAAGCGCAGTCGCCGCTCAACGCGCTGTCCGGTCGGTACTTGGTGCCGGCCAGTTCACCGGCCAATCCGTTCCTGCAGGCGGTGCAGGTCGCGATTCCCGATCCATCTTGGGAGTACTACAAGGCCAGCCTCGAGAATCGTCGCGCCACCATCGGTGCGACGATGGATTTGCCGAACGAGTGGCGGGCGCAAACGGACTTCACCTGGAACCATACCAAGTTGAACTACGGTTCCAGCTTTGCCAACACCACGCGCTTGAATGCGGCGCTGGCGAATGGAACGCTCGACCCGTTCGTCAACACCGTCCAGAATCCAATCAATCTCAGCCCGTATCTTTATGAGTTACGGGGTTACGCGCCGGCGGAGTTGGGCGATCTCGGCCTGCGAGCTGCCGGACCGATCTGGCAGCTGCCGGGCGGTGCGCCGATGTTGGCTATCGGCTTGGAAATGCGCCGAGAGAAATTCCTGGAA
>NZ_JAEUPY010000937.1 GCF_016790065.1 Steroidobacter sp. | reverse complement strand
CGTTCATCTATTTCTGTCGGGCAGCGGCGACGTTCCGTTACGTCTGTTTCACTGCCTTACAGTTTATTACATGTGTCGCTAGCAGAATCTCTGTCGCTCAACCTTTGCAGCGGAGAGATGCCAGCCATGACGCGCGCACCGACACATCAACCTCATTTGGACGATCACGACCTAGGTCTGCAACACGATTTGGAACAGCTGGCGGCGTTGAAGCGCCGGCGTCGTGTGCTCGGCATGATGTTGTCGGGCAGTGCGTTGATGATCGCCGGTTGCGGTGGCGGTGACGGCGATTCGGGTACGACCTCTACTACCTCCACCAGTGGCTCCAGTTCCTCGGGCAGCAGCTCGAGCGGCAGCTCTTCGTCCGGTAGTTCGTCCAGCAGCGATACTTGTACTGAGGTCGCGGAAGAAACGCAGGGACCTTATCCGTCGGACGGCTCGAACACTGTCAACGGTCAGGTTTCCAATGTGCTCAGTGAGAGCGGCGTGGTTCGCTCCGACATTCGTAGCAGCTTCGGCGGCGCGAGCGGGGTGGCTGCGGGCGTGCCGACGACGCTGACCATTACGCTGCTCAACTCCAACAACTTGTGCCAACCGCTATCGGGTTACGCCATCTACCTGTGGCACTGCACGCGCGATGGTAACTATTCTTTGTATTCGAGCAGCGTGCAGGACGAGAATTTCCTGCGCGGCGTGCAAGTGGCGGATAGCAACGGCCAGGTGACGTTCACCACCATTTTCCCGGGCTGCTATTCGGGTCGCTACCCGCACATCCATTTCGAGATTTACTCCAGCCTGTCCATGGCCACGTTGTACACCAACAAGATACTCACATCGCAGATCGCCCTGCCGCGCGATGTTTGTAGCACCGTGTACAGCGGCGCCACTGGCTATAGCTCCAGTGTTACCAATCTTTCGCGAGTCACCCTGGCCAGCGACGGCATCTTCGGTGACAACACGGCGGCGCAATTGGCGGCCATGACAGCGGCAATGTCGGGAAGCGTGGCGGACGGTTACACCGGCACGCTGACGATCGGCGTGCCGGCCTGAACAGGCCCGCATCGGCCGAGGGGCGGGCGTTATTTCTCGACGAACGCCCGTTCGATCACGTAGTCGCCAGGCGCGCCAATGTGCTTGGAAATCTCGAAGCCACGCGCATCCAGAATCGATGACAAGTCCTTCAACATCGACGGGCTGCCGCAAATCATGGCTCGATCCTGCTTCGGATCCAGCGGCGGCAGGCCGATCTGTTCGAACAATTTGCCGCTCTCGATCAGATCCGTGAGTCGGCCACGATTGCGATACGGCTCGCGGGTCACCGTCGGGAAGTAGATCAGCTGGTTGGCGACCATTTCACCGATGTGCTCATCCCTGGGCAGCACGTGGGTCAGATATTCCTCGTAGGCCAGCTCGCTGGTGGCTCGCACGCTGTGCAAAAGCACGACCTTCTCGAACTTCTCATACATGGCCGGATCTTTGATCAGGCTCATGAACGGCGCGAGGCCGGTGCCCGAGCTCAGCAGATAGCAGTGTTTGCCGGGCTTCAAGTCATCGATCAGCAACGAGCCGGTGGGCTTGCGGCTGACCAGCACTTCGTGACCCGGCAACAGGTGCTGCAGGCGGGAAGTGAGCGCGCCGTTCTGCACCTTGATGCTGAAAAATTCCAGGTGCTCTTCGTGGTTGGCGCTGGCGATGCTATAGGCGCGAGTCAGCGGACGGCCGTCGACCTGCAGGCCCATCATCACGAACTGACCGTTCTCGAAGCGCAGGCCCGGATCGCGCGTGGTCACGAAGCTGAACAGCGTGTCGTTCCAGTGACGAACCTTCAGAACGCGCTCGGTGTTGAAACTCGACATTTCACTCCTCAATTGCTCAACGCGCTGACCCAAAAGTGACCCATCGAGGCGCAAACCGGCAGCGCCAGTCCTAGCCCGGCGGCAAGCCGAGGGTAATAAGTCAGCAGTAACACGAAGCTCACGGCGCTTGCGGTGAGCATTCCGAACCATTCCACCGTGCCGATGGGCCAGCCCGTCTGGGCTGCGGCCATGAACAGCGACACAGTCAGTGCAATCCACCCGGCGGTCCGCAGGAGCTGCCTTTGTAGGGGCGTGGGCTCCCGCTGCAAGACCTCGCGGGCGTGGCGGTTCATTGCGAAGCATAGCGCTGCGAACCCGGTGTACGTCAGCGCGAATGGGAATAAGGACATTACGCTCGCTCCGCTTCTGCCGGCAGATCCAGGGCCGCGGCAGCGCGTTTTTTGGCGGGTTTACGCCCGGCCGGGGTGCGGGAGGCATACCAGGCGATCAGGCCCAGCAGCGCGGCGATGGCCAACATTGTCAAATCGAAGCCGGCATACACCCAGTTGCCGTGGCTCAGCATAAAGGCCAGCCCGGTCCCGGTGGTCAGGGCATTGACCATCGGCAGGGCTGCGAACAGGACCGCGCCGGCCAGGAATTGGGTCCGCCAGGCCGCTCGGGCCGGCCGCAGCAGGGGGACGATCAAGCTCAGCAGCCACGCCGCGAAGAACGCCTGCACTTCCCAGCCCGATCGTTCTGCCAGATCCACAGGCAGCAACCTATTCGCATAAAAGTACGCGGCGATGGCAATGGGCAGGCCGGCGATGACGCCGATGTTCAACACCTCGACCAGCCGGTGTCCGAACGGCGTGTAGCCCAGCTTGACCCGTTCCGGAGCGCGCTTGACCGACCACAACACCAAGCCGCTCGCGACCATCAAAATTCCACCCAGGCCAGATAGCGCGAACAACCAGCGCAACGTGGTCGATGAGAAATTGGCCATGTGCAGTCC
>NZ_JAEUPY010000883.1 GCF_016790065.1 Steroidobacter sp. | reverse complement strand
AAGGACTGGAAGTTCGCATTGTCGGAGAGTCCGGGACGGATGCGGAAGAGGGCGTTCCCGGAGAGCTCTGGGTGCGTCGCGCGGGATCCGATCCAAGATACGGCTTCTTCTCTGGCTACTACAAGGACGAGGCGGCGACGGCTGCGGCCTGGGAATCTGGTTGGTTTCACACTGGCGACAGCGTCCGTCGCGGCGCGGACGGTTGTTTGTTCTTCGTGGATCGCCTGAAGAACATCATTCGACGCAGCGGCGAGAACATCGCCGCCGTCGAAGTCGAAAGTGTGTTGATGCAATGTCCGCAGGCTCGTGCCTGTGCAGTGACCGCGGTGCCTGACGATGTGCGCGGCGAAGAGGTGTTCGCCTTCATCGTCAGCGACCGGGACTACGAACGCGCCGAGGCTGTATCTCTGCAGCAGCATTGTCAGCAGAGTCTGGTCTACTTCAAGGCGCCGGGTTACATCGCCTTCGTGCGTGAGCTACCCCAGACGGCCTCTCAGAAAGTGGCTCGCGGCGAAGTGAAACGACTCGCCGCTCAGTATCTGTTGAATGGCAAAGCGCACGATCTTCGCGATGGCAAGCGACAGCGAGGCTTCCATGGGTAAGTACGCGGACGATATTGCACGCATCGACGGGCTGGTCCGCCCGGATCAAGTGCATCGGGATGTTTACTGCGATCCGGAACTGTTCGAACTGGAGATGCAGCGGCTGTGGCACCGAACCTGGATTTACGTTGGCCACGACAGCCAAGTGCCCAAACCCGGTGATTACTACACTGCCGACATTGCCGGGCAACCGGTGGTGATGGTGCGAGCGATGGATGGTGCGGTTCATGTGTTGTTGAACCGCTGCGCGCACAAAGGTGCCAAGCTGGTCAGCGCTGCTGCTGGCAATTGTCGCGGTCAGCTGCGTTGTCCCTATCACGGCTGGACCTACCGCACCGACGGCTCGCTGCGCACAGTGCCGTTGAAGACCGGTTACGCCGATACCGACTTCGCACAGTCCGAGGCTGCGAAGGGCATGACCCGGTTGAGCACCGAAAGTTATCGCGGATTTGTGTTCACGCGACTGAGCGCCAATGGCCCGTCATTTCAGGAGTACTTCGGGGCGTCGCTGTCCTCCATCGACAACATGGCGGACCGGTCTCCTGAAGGCCGGCTCGAAATCACCGGCGGTGTGCTGAGGTACCTGCACAACTGCAACTGGAAGATGTTCATCGAGAATCTCAACGACGCCATGCATCCGATGGTGGCGCACGAGTCGTCGGCGGGTACGGCTCGGGACTTGTGGAAAGAGCAGCCGGCGGACGCGCCGGTGCCGATGGTCATCGAGCAGTTCGTGCCGTTCGTGTCCAACTATGACTTTTTCGATCGCATGGGCGTGCAGGTGTACGAGCACGGGCACAGTTACACCGGCGTGAATTTCTCGATTCATTCCAAGTATTCGAGCGTCCCGGAGTACGAGGCGAGCATGGAGCAGGCCTACGGGCCGGAGCGAGCCCACGCGATTCTGGGCGAGGCACGCCACAACACTGTCTACTATCCCAGTCTGACCATCAAAGGTGCGATTCAGACCATCCGCGTAGTGCGCCCTCTAGCCGCAGATAAGACGCTGATCGAAAGCTACACCCTGCGTCTGGTGGGCGCGCCCGATGAACTCCTTGCTCGGAGTGTGATGTACACGCGACTGATCAACGCGCCGACCTCAGTCGTGGGTCACGATGACCTGCATTGTTATCGCGCGATTCAAGAAGGCTTGGCGAGCGGTGCCAACCCCTGGGTGAGTTTGCATCGCGACTACAAACCAGCCGAGCAAACCTCGGTGGTGGGGCGGTACAACGGCACCAGCGAGATCTCCATGCGCGGACAGTTCCGGGCTTGGCTGGCAGCAATGACGCAAGCCGACGGTGCCCGATGAGCAGTAGTCCCACCGATCAGTCGTTGATCGAATTCGTTTACAACGAAGCGCGGTTGCTGGATGAGAAGCGGCTGGACGAGTGGTACGAACTGTTCGCCGACGATGGCTTGTACTGGATGCCACTGACGCGAGGACAGCCCGAGGGGCGGACTCAGACCTCGCTGTTCTACGAGGATCGGTTGTTATTGAAGGTGCGCATCCAGCGGCTGCACAGCCCGAATGCCTTCTCACAAGCCGAGCCGAGTTGGTCGCAGCACGTACTGCAGGCACCTCGTATAGAGTCCAGAAACGATGCGTCCGGCGCGTGGGTATTGCGCACCCCTTTCATGTACCTGGAGGTGCAGCGAAACGAGCAGCAGGTCTATGCTGGCGTGGCTTGGCACCACCTGACCTGGCTCGACGGGCAGCTGCGGCTCCAGATGAAAAAGATCGAGCTTCTCAACTGTGAGTCTGCCTTGCCGTCCATTCAGCTGTTACTCTGATGGCATGTTTGCCGCTGAACAACTCGGTCCCATTGAATGGCTGGAACAACTGGCGCGCTTGGCGCGGGAGTTGGGAAAACGAGAGTTCGAAGCGGAACTGATGGCGCTGTTGAACCTGGTGCTACCCATCGATCACTGTGTGGTGTTCACCTACAGCGGGGAGCAAGTGGGTCACCTGTTCACCCAGGGGAAGATGCCGGCGGAACGTGCGGCGGCCTTGGCAGACGATTACATCAAGCAATATCACTCACGAGATCCTTTGTTCTCGACGCTGAGTGGCGCGGACGCGCCTGGGGGTGAGGTGCCGCTGGATATGTCCCGGGCCTATGACCAGGACTATCGCACTCACTTCTTCGACCCCAATGGCTTGGTGGACAAGATGTCGGCGGTCGGGCGCGTCAAGGAAGGCAGCGTGCTCTGCAATTTCTATCGGATGCGCGGGTCGGGTTCGTACTCGGCGGACGAGCGTGAACGGTTGCATCGTATTCTGCCGCTGCTCACGGCTCTGATCGCTGCTCATTACCGGCTGGCTCGAAACACGGTGACTACAGCGTCGGGAAGGAAGGATCCACGCAGCGTTACTCGCAGCCTCGTGCACACCATCATCGGCAAGCGGCTCGCGCCATTCGATCGGCTGACACAGCGCGAATGCGAAGTCTGCGAGCGCATCATTCTGGGATACACCTCGGTCGGCATCGCACTGGACTTGCACATCGGCGAATCGAGTGTTTTGACCTATCGCAAGCGGGCCTATGAAAAGCTGGGGATAGCGACACTGAACGAACTGTTCGCGCTTTGTATCGAGGCATCGCAACGCTGAGGGTGACCGGCCTGTCCCATGATCTTGGGACGGCGTCTGCCGCCGGTCTCAGGCAGGATGGCAGTCCTCACGGGGGAGACTCATGGCCAAACCTTTTGCATCCTCGGCGGACACCGTCGCCAAGAAAGAGACGTTCGAAGAGCTTGCCGAAGGCGTCTACGCTTTCACGGCGGAGGGCGACCCCAATGTGGGCGCCATCGAGGGCGAGGACTTCCTGGTCTGCTTCGAAGCGCGCGCCACGCCGGTCGCCGCACAGGACTGGCTGGAGCAGCTACGTCGACGTACCGACAAGCCGATCAAGTTTCTGGTGCTGACTCACTACCATGCGGTCCGGGTGCTGGGAGCGAGCGCATTCCAAGCGGAAGCCATCATCGCCAGCGGCGCGACTCGAAAGCTGATTCAAGAGCGCGGCAAACAGGATTGGGACAGCGAGTTCGGTCGCATGCCGCGGCTGTTCAAGCAGCCGGAATCCATTCCTGGCCTGACCTGGCCGGATTTGACCTTCGACGATCGTCTGAGCATCGAGCTAGGCGGCTCGCGAGGCTCCATCGAGTTGCGTTTCTGCGGTCGCGGACATACGGCTGGGGACATCGTCGCTTGGCACGACAAGTCGCGAACGCTATTCGCGGGCGATCTGGTGGAGGCGCAAGCGGCGCTCTATACCGGCGACGCGTTTCATAAGGACTGGGCGAGCGCCACGCTCGACAACGTGAAGAGCTTCCGAGCCGAGAATCTAATCGGTGGTCGAGGTGCCGTCGCGGTTGGGACTGCCGCGTGCGACGCTGCGATCGAGCAAACTCGCGAGTTCCTGAAGGTGATGATCGAACGCGTCGGCGCGGTTCATCGCCAGAAGGGCACGTTGAAACAGGCTTTCGAGCAAACCCATCGCGAACTCGCACCGAAGTTCGGGCACTGGCCCATCTTCGAACATTGCCTGCCATTCAACGTGCAGCGGCTGTGGGATGAGTTCGACGGTATCGATTGGCCAAGAATCTGGACCATGGAGCGCGACCGCGAGGTTTGGGCGCAACTGCAGGACTGAGAGCATGACGTCGTCGGCGCCGATCTGGCGGCACATCGGGACGTCACCGCCTCCTGAATCGACTCGAGAACGGCTCACGACGGTGATTGTCGGCGCCGGCCCGGTCGGATTGACCATGGCACTGGACTTGGGGCGGCGAGGTCACCGCGTCACCGTACTCAACAAGTTGAATTACATCGCCGTCGGTTCCAAGGCCATTTGCTTTGCCAAGCGAACGCTCGATATCTGGCAACGGCTGGGCGCCGCCGAAGCCATGGTGCGCAAGGGCGTGCGCTGGGAAACCGGCAAGGTGTTCTGGGGCCAACGCGAGCATCCGATCTATCAATTCGATTTGCTGCCGGTGAAAGATCAGCGCATGCCGGCCTTCATCAACCTGCAGCAGTACTACGCCGAGGAGTTGCTGGTCGAGGCCCTATCGCGCTTGCCGAACGTCGACATTCGCTGGGGGCATGAGGTGACGGCGCTCACCGCTCACACGGATTGCACTGAGCTGCGCGTCAGCTGCGGTGAGTTCAGTTATGCCATCGATGCCAGCTGGCTCATTGCCTGCGACGGTCACAAGTCGCCGATCCGGCAGCTGATGGGACTGGATTTCGCCGGGCGCATGTTCGAAGACAATTTTTTGATTGCGGATATTCGGGTCGCCCAGGAAGGGGCCGCCGAGCGCCGGTTCTGGTTCGATCCGCCGTTCAATCCTGGGCAATCCGCGTTGTTACACAAGCAGCCCGACGATGTCTGGCGGTTGGACTTTCAGCTGGGGCCGAACATCGATCGTGCCGCGTGTGTCCGTCCCGAGAACGTCGAACCGTTGGTGCGCGGGCTCATCGGTAAGGAAGTGCAGTTCACGCCGGTGTGGTACAGCGTTTATACCTTTCATTGCCGACGCATGGAGCGCTTCGTACACGATCGTGTGATCTTCGCCGGCGACAGTGCTCACCTGGTCTCGCCATTCGGCGCGCGTGGCTGCAATGGCGGCATCGCCGATGCGGACAACCTGTGCTGGAAGCTGGATCTGGTGCTCAAGGGCGACGCATCGCCACGCTTGCTCGACAGCTACAACAGCGAAGCGACGGCCATCGCTGACGAAAACATTCGCTGCTCGACGCGGTCCACCGATTTCATGACGCCTAAGTCGACGGTCAGCCGCGCTTTCAGAGATGCGGTGCTGGAGCTGGCAAACAAATTCGAGTTTGCGCGTCCGTGGGTGAACTCCGGCCGCCTATCGCAGGCGGTGAGCTATCCCAACAGCGACTTGAATACTCCCGACGCCAATGGCGGAGAGTGGGGCGGGATACCGCCGGGCTCGCCGGCCATCGACGCCCCAATCGGCGAGGGCTGGCTGCTCGATCGCTTGGGAGATCGTTTCGTGTTGCTGACGAACGGGTGGCGCGGTGCTGTGCCCATAGGTATCGACACCGTGGACGTTTCCAATAGTGCAAGCGATACCGGTTTGATCCGGCAGAGATACGACCTGCAACCCCAATCCGCGTATCTGATCCGTCCCGATCAGTACGTCGCGGCTCGGTGGCGCAACCCGACTCAGGATGATGTGAATGCAGCTGTGGCGCGGGCAACAGGGGCAGGGCTCGTATGAGTGCATTAAATACACAGCCGAACGTTGCCCGGCCCGACGATCTGTACGAGCTGTTGATCGAGATGCACCAAGGCCTGAGCGAGCCGGAAAGCTGGCGCCTCAACGCCAGACTGATCCTGCTGCTCATGAATCAAATTGGCGATGAGCAAGTGCTCCGGCAAGCGATCGCTGCGGCTCGAGGGCGCGGCTAGACCGCCCACAATGGGGCAGGCCGGCAGCTTGCCAGCCTCTGTATGGAGCATTGCGCTCTGGTACATCGTTGCTGCGCGTTCCGCCAATCTTTGTCTGGTAACTCCGCGACACACTGACCCCAATCGAGACCGGTTTACGGTCCAGCAGGGGAGTAGCAGATGCGAAGTTCGATTCCAGTGCGGATTGCGGGCGTGGCGCTGTCGCTCAGCACTTGCCTGACGGCGCAGGCCCAGGTCGAGGAAGTGGTGGTCACCGCCCAGCGGCGCGAGCAACCGATCAACGACGTTCCCATCAGCATTTCGGCCTACGATGGCAACACGCTCAAGCAACTGGGTGTGACGTCGGCGGAGGAGCTGCAAAAGCTCACGCCGGGTCTGGAG
>NZ_JAEUPY010000829.1 GCF_016790065.1 Steroidobacter sp. | reverse complement strand
GTCGTCGCGGCTTCAGATCTGCATTGATCCTGTCTGTATGCTCCGTGTTGGCCGCGGCAGCGGTCAGCGCTGAGGATCTCAAACCGGTCGACGTGCCGGCGGGGGATTTGATCGCGGCGCTGAAAACGTTCGCCAAGCAGACCGGCGTCGAAGTGGTGTATCGCACCGATCGACTGCAAGGCATGACCACCCACGGCGTCACCGGAACGCTGACTCCAGTCGAGGCGGCAAAGAAGCTTCTCGAAGGCACCGCGTTCACGGTGAGCATGGACGAATCGACGGGCGCTCTGCTGATCGCCACCAGCGCCTCGCGCACCAGTGTGGATGCGGAGCCGATGGTGCTGGCGGAAATCGTCGTCACCGGTTCCAACATCGTGTCCTCTGTCGAGGCTGAACAGCGCAGCGTGCCGGTCGACGTGATCACGGCCGAGGACATCAGCAAGACCGGTGCCACCTCGCTCGCTGAAGTGCTGGCCAACAATCCGGCGCTCGCTGGCGGTGCGTTGGCCGAACAACAAAGCGGTGGGCGAGGGTTCGCCAATCTGCGCGGCCTCGGGCCGCAATACACGCTGGTGTTGCTGAACGGACGCCGCCTGTCGGCCAACGATCCCACCAACATCCTGTCGATTCCGGCCGAAGCAGTAGAGCGCGTCGAAATACTCAAGTCGGGCGCGTCCGCCATTTATGGTTCGGATGCCGTGGCCGGCGTCATCAACGTGATTCTGAAGAGCAGCGCCGACGGCATGCATGCCAGCGTGAGTTATGGCGACACGACCCAGGGCGGCGGACAGACCACCGACGTCAATGTGTATGGCGGCACGCAGTCGGATACCTCTCGCTTTTTCTTTCTGCTCAATCATATGACCCGCGGTGACATCGGCATGCGCGATCGCGATATCACAGCGACCAGCGATAAGCGTGCGTTCGGCGGCTACGATGAGCGCAGCCAATTCGGTAATCCCGGCCGCATCGGCGGCGTCAACGGATTCGGCGATCTCATCGCGGATTCGACACGCGTGCCGCGCGGCAGTTATTCGTTGAACCCTTCCGACTACCGCGCTTACGACCCGGACGCCGATCTGTTCGATACCAATGCGCTGGGCAATCCCAGCGCCATCGCCGGCACCGAGCGCTTGACCGTACTCAGCAATTTCGAGCAGGACTTCCTGGACGGGCGCGCCAGCTTTTTCATGACCGGCTTTTTCTGGCAAATGAAAGAGAAGGCGTATCTGGCGCCGTTGGGCCTGTCGTTCTCGGATCCGGAGATCGGGCCGATTCCCGCCAGCAATCCCTATAACCCATTCGGTCAGGAGATCAGCGATCTCGACTACGTGCCGCTGGAACTGGGACGGCGACTGCAGGAGACGCCGGCGCATACTTATCGTATCAGCGGTGGCTTGCGCGGCGAGGTAGGGCAGTGGCGACTCGAATCGGCACTGTCCTGGTTTCGTAACGAGTTCACCAACGAGTTACCCAACAGCATCATCAAGTCGGCGCTGCGTACTGCAATCAATCGTCCCGGCGCCACCGCCTTCAATCCGTTCTGCAACCAGTGCAACACCGCTGAACAATTCGCAGGCTTGCTGACCACCAGCGGCACGGAGATTGGCTTCAGCTCGGACGCGGTAGATTTTCGCGCGAGCGGGCCGCTGTTCGCGTTGCCTACCGGACTGGTGAGAGCAGCCGTTGGCGCCGAGCATCGGCGCGAAGGCGTCTCGCTGACGCCCGATTCTCTGACCCAGATCGGTGGCACTGTAGGTTCCTATCCGGGCGGCGCGTATGAATACAAGCGCACCATTCGTTCGTTGTTCGCCGAGGTGCAGGTGCCGCTGTTGCCGGCCGCGGGCAGAGCAGAGAGCCCGCTCGAACTCACGGTGGCAGCGCGGTCGGAGGACTACAGCGATTTCGGTTCGGAGACCAGCCCGCTCGCGTCGCTGCGTTATTCCTTCCTGGATGGACAGGTGACGTTGCGTGCGTCGTATGCAAAGGCGTTTCTCGCACCGTACCTCGAGCTGGCGACTTATGATTACTTCGGCACCTTCACCGATTTCCTGATCGATCCGGTGACTCAACAACCCACCCAGACCTTGGTGGTGTATTCGGGAACGCCGGAGATCGAACCGGAGCGTTCCACCACCAAAGGCTTCGGCATCATCTTGACGCCGCATGCAGTGCCGGGCTTGACGGTCACGCTCGACGGCTATCGCATCGAGCAAACCGACTTCACGGCGTTCGATCCGCAAGCCTCTCTGGACGGTACGGCGCCTGGTGTCGTGAATGCGAGAGGCAATGACGTCGGCCCCGGCGGTGAGGACATCATTCTCACCGCTTACTACTACAACCTCGATCACCGTGCCACTGAAGGCTACGAGGCCAGCGTGAACTACGAGCTCCCGGAGCTGGCCGCCGGGCGCTTCATTGTCGACCTTGGCCTGTCGCGGCTGACCAAGTTCGAAGTGTTCGGCATCGTCCCCGGGGAGCTGGTGGATCTGGCTGGCAAGTACGATCCGACTGCGGGCTCGACACGTACGCCGGCGCTACCCAAGACGCGCGGTTCATTAGCTTTGTCATGGGAACGCGGTGCTTGGTCTGCCTCTTCCCAGTTGAGCTACATGTCCGGCTATCGTGAAACCGAAGCGCGTGCCATTGGTTCGTATTCGACGACCAATTTCCAAGTGGGTTACACGCTGGGTAAGACCTCGGCGCAAGCGTGGTTGCCCGTCGAGGCGATCCAGTTGACGCTTGGCGTGCAGAACGCCTTCGATCGCGACGTGCCGTTCCTCACGGTGGTGAACGACTACAACAAATACGAAAACGATTTGCGCGGTCGCTTTGTATACGCACGCGTGGGCGTGGATTTCTAACACTCCTGTTGCCACGAACGAGTGTTGGGGGTCGTTGGTCATGAAAACGACGTTGTTTGCTTGCGCGCTTGTTTTGCTCTCCGTCACGTGCGCGGCCAAACCACAGATTGATGCCTCTGTTTACGATAGCTGGCCGTCGGTAGACGGCGCGCAGATCAGCGAAGACGGCAGTTACGCGTCCTACGTCGGGCGAGCGGGCAGCTCGCCGGCGAAACTCGTGATCGTGTCTACGGACGCCCGCTGGCGAATGGAACTGCCCGCCGCCAGCGCAGCCGATTTCGTTTGTGAGTTACGCAGCGCCTGCCGATTCATGGTAGTTCGAGAGTTGCAGGGCGCGTTGAGTGTCGTGCAACTCGGCAGCTCGTCGGTTGCTCGACTAGGGGCGGTTGAGACTTACAAGGTAAGCGCCCAGGGTGGCTCGCCTTGGCTTGCGTATCAGCCCCGGAGCGAGAGCCAGCAACTGCGGCTGGTAAATCTCAACACGCAACAAGAACGCCGGTTTGAGAAGGTCGTCGAGTACGCCTTCGGTACCGACGGACGATCGCTATTGATAACGACCGCTGCTGAATCGCAGGCGCTGCAGTGGCTCGATCTCGACACCGGCAAGGCCACGACGATCTGGCAAGGTCGCGGTGTATCCGGCGCAGTGTTTGACGATAGCGGCAAGCGGCTAGCATTTGTAGTGAACTCCGCTGACGCGGGTTCGGCAGCGCGCTCATTCTGGTACTACGTTGCTGGTACGGCACGCGCGCGGATGGTCGCCGACGGACGTTCACCCACGCTCAGCGCTGGGCTTCGGTTGAACGGAATTCGGGAGTTCTCCAAGGATGGCCGGCATCTGCTCATCGACTTGCAGCGTAACGTGCCGACGCTCGAACCCTCGGCTGATGCAGTCGACGTGGACGTTTGGAGCTATCGTGATGAGCGGCTGCAGTCTCAGCAGCTGGCGGATCTGGCAGCAGGCCGGACGGATCGAAACTACGCGGCTTTGCTCGACCTCGAGAGTCGGCACATCGTCCAGCTCGAACACAACAACGAACTGATCCGCGAACGAGCTTTCAATACCCGCCTAGGCGAAGTGGCTTTACTCGACCGCCGCTCCGGCAGCGCGGATCGCAGCGAGCATCATTGGAGCAGCGCCGGCAAGCTCTCGACCGAGCTGCTGTTGTTTCGCAATGGTCGGCGCATCCCGGTCTCAACCTGGGATGCAGCCGACGAGAGTCGTCCCCAGCTGTCGCCTGGTGGTCGGTTCGTCGTCTACTTCGATCCCGCCAAGCAGGTCTTTCTCAGCCTCGACACTGCTTCGGGTATCGTGCGTGAGATCAGTCGCGGCATCGACACGAACTGGCAGCGAGTCGATGCGCAGTGGTTGCCTCTGTCCTGGTCACGTCTACGTGGCGTCGCTGGCTGGCTGCAAGGCGATGCGGCCGTCCTGATCTATGATCGCTACGATGTGTGGCAGATCGATCTGAGCGGCAAGGCTGCGCCGATCAATGTGACCAATGGCTACGGCAACCGCACGCAGACTATTTTCTCTCTGCGATCGGACGTGATGCCGCACGAGCGCGTCTTCGCTCGCAATGAGCGACTGATTCTGCCGGCCTTCGACCGAGCCACCAAGCACAGTGGATTCTTCACGCAGCGCCTGGGGCAGGTGGCTGATCCGCAGCGTTTGTCGATGGGGCCGTATGCGTACTACTTGCCCACACACGAGCGTGGGAT
>NZ_JAEUPY010000779.1 GCF_016790065.1 Steroidobacter sp. | reverse complement strand
GGGAAGCGCGACGAAACGATCTTCCTGCAGCCGGTATCCGAGCTCCCGGTAGTAGGTCATCAGGTTGCTGGTGGCTGAGGTCGCCTGTTCTTCGTCATCCGTGAAGAGTGCAAAAGAAAGGTAGGCACGTACGACGCGATCGCCATCTTCGATCGCTTCGAACAGACTGTCGAAATCTTCCCGTTGTTTCGCAAGGTGAGGCAGATAGCGTGAAAGCGGCCCCATCGACTGCCAGGTGGCCGCATTCTTCTTCGAGTTCATCGCGGAGCGCGCGGGCTCCGGGTCCGGAAACAACACGTTGAGCGTGACCAACATGTTCTCGCGAACGCCGCGGGTGCCCGTCTTGAGATCGCCCAAGAACTGTGCGGCCTGCACCAGATGGACATACTCGGGATAGCGCTTCACGCAAAGCGTCTTGACCCGCTTCTGCCCGATCCACAGCCCGCGGTCATCGACCTGGACCGTGGTGTCCAGATCGAATACTTGATCGCGTATCAGCCTGGTTTCGTCGTATAGCAGCGCGTGATTGCGCCACGCTGCGTTCTCACCCCAGTTCAACATCGATCCGAGGATTCGCAGGTATCGCTCCGGCTCCACCAGGATCGGCGCCATGCCAAGCGTGCGAAGGATCTGCTCGGTGGTCACCTTCAGGCGAGCCGCGAGTTCTGCATCGGCCTCCGTCGGCAGCGCCCCCCGGCACGGAATCTTGAGGGACACCAGGATCTGAATATTCCGCACCAGCGTGGGAAGCAGCTCGCTGATCGGTCGCTTTGTATGTTCCTTGAGAAACTTGGCTCGGTTTTGAACCAGGGACGTAGCGATCCGTCGCCCGATATGAACCGACTCCTCCTTCCTGGGGACGCGGATCATCTCCATCATCCGCAGCTCAGTTTCAATATCCGGGCTGGGCCACAGGGAGACCTGAAGGATACTGTTCGGCGGATACGCCTGACCTAGCAGCGGCTGCAACTGCTGCACGATGCGATCATCGACGCCGATGAGCGGATAGCAAAGGAATACAAACCCAAGCGCGCCGTCGGCATGAAAGTACAATCCCTGATCGGGATCGTGAGCGACGGCGGAGAGCATCGCCGCGGGCGTCTTACGCGCCAGCAAGCGATTGTGAAGTTCGGTGATCTCCATGACGGATGGTCCTGAAAACGGGTGAAGAACCGTGACCGGCCGTCGACGCCGGAGGAGCCCGGCGTGACGACCAATCTCCTGTGTTTCAAATCACCGCCGTGACGACCGCGCCGATGATCGTTGGCGCGACGGTCGCGACGAGACCGCACGCGATAGCAGGCACCGCCGCCATGATGCTTTGTCTCACCACGCCCATGACCAGACCAACCACTAGCAAGCTCGCTGCAATCAATCTTCCAAGGTCACCTTGCAACCAGTTCGTGATCGTCGTGTATGCGCTGTTGAATTCCGTGCCGCCGGTGCCTGCGAAAGAAACATCCGGAATAACGAACGACATCACCACAAGCACGGCCACGAGTGCGCTCGCCGAGGCGAGTCGATGAGAGAGCATTGAAAACATACGCGGATGCGGCATGTTCATTTGGGAACTCCTGTTTTCGGCAAAGAGGACGAGTTGGGTCGCTCGCTCGTACCAGCGCGCGCAGCGGGTGCGCCGCCCTGGTCTTTGCCGACGGTCTCCTTCGTTCCAACAGCAGTGCTTTGGATCGAGAAGAGCCGTACAGGCTCAGCCAGATTCGCCTCGCCGAAACTCCATCGACGAGACTCAATTTCGATGAATGCGTAACCTCCTGTGTGAAGCACGCCCCGCGCATCCTCCCAAGGCGCGATCCACGCACGCATCACCTTTGCAGGTGTGCGAATCGGAATGGGACGATCGACCGCCGGCGTGATGCCGTCGGCACGCGCCGTCGCACTCTGGTGCGAATCCAGCCTCTGCGGTGCCGGTCGCGACTTCGTCGCGCTTCCCGGCTTCGCGGAGGTGTGATGCTTCGATGGATCCCGCCCTTCTGGGGCATCACCCAACGGCTCCTCAGCCGTGGGCTCGACGAAGTCGGTGTTCTGTGTCGCGCGATACACCTCGGTGGCTGACATGCACCGAACACCCGCGGGACGACCAGGACAGCTGAACTCCTTCTCACCAATGGTGCTGCATGCACTGAGCGTAACCAGCAGGATCGCCGAGATCGTGCCCCGAGCGGCTGAAGCGACGACACTCATGGAACCTCCTTGTTCGCAGCAATGAACTCGGCGTAGTTGTTCGGTGTGCCCGCGACCGTCGCGCCATTCGGCGCCACGGTGAATGGCAATGT
>NZ_JAEUPY010000725.1 GCF_016790065.1 Steroidobacter sp. | reverse complement strand
CGCGGCCATTGCCACTGCTTGCCACTCGGTGGCACTCATTCCGATCACTGCCGTCGCCGCGGAATCTCAGCAAGCCAACATCGCGTTCAACGTGCCGAGGCAGGCTGCTGCTAGCGGCATCTTGGAATTCGCACGTCAGGCCGATATTCAGATTCTGGTTTCGCAGAAGGCGCTGCAGGGGCGGAACACCGCCGAAGTCAGCGGCAGCTTCTCACTGGAGCAGGGCTTGTCGTTGCTGCTGACTGGCAGCGGACTCACCATCGCGTCAAGTGACGGCAAGACAGTGATGTTGGAGCCGCTTGCGAACACGCCGACTGCCGATGTGCTCGAGACCATCAATGTGTTCGGCACGCTGGATGATGAAGTGAACGTCGGCTCCAAGACCGGCGCTTCACTGCGCGAGACGCCGAAGTCGGTCACCATCGTGTCGCGTGAACGTATCGAGGCACAGAATCTAACCACCATCGCGAATGTGATGAAGCAGGCCACCGGCGTCACGGTGCGTGACTACGGCCCCAGTGGCGGTTGGTTCTTTTCGCGTGGCTATCGGTTGTTGACCAGTCAGGTGGACGGCGGCGCGCCTATCACCGAAGGTTTCGGCAACGTCGCTTCGCCGGACTCTGCGATATACGAGAGCGTCGAAGTACTGCGTGGCGTGGACGGCATCTACAGCGGTGCCGGCGATCCGGGCGGCGTGATCAACATGGTCCGCAAACGCGCTTTGGGCGAGACGCGGGCGCAGATCGATCTGTCGGCTGGGCGTTGGGATAACTATCGAGGACAGTTCGACATCACTGGTCCGCTCACTGCTGCGGGCGATCTGCGCGGTCGCTTGGTCGCAGTGTATGAAGACCGCGGTTACTACTGGGACCGTGCTGAATCCAAGAAGTCGATGCTGTACGGCGTGCTGGAAAAAGATCTCGGCAGCGCTACGACGCTGTCGCTCGGCTTCACCTATGAGGACGCCGATCATGACGCGTTCGACCTGAGCGGTCTGCCGTTCTACGCGGATGGCCGTAGCGTCGGACTGCCGCGTTCTGCCAATCTCGCCGCGGATTGGTCGGGCACCGAAGTCACGTCGAAGGAAGTGTTCGTCAAGGCCGAGCATACGTTCGCCAACGATTGGGTGATCAAGATGAACGCCTCGCATCGCGAACAGAAAAGCGAGAGCGTGGAGATGTTCACGCGCGGTCCGGTCGATTCAGTGACCAATATCATTCCCGGCACCGCGGCCACCGGCGCGACGGCAACTGCCAATAGCCGGCATCCGGAGCGTGATGTCATCGATTTGTTTCTGCGCGGCTCGTTTTCATTGTTCAACCGCGATCATGTCTTCGCTGTCGGCGCGGACCACTCGGAGATGAATGGTGACGGCAGTCGTAGCTACGGGTGGGCCGAGTATCCGGTCGCCACGCGTCGCCCGGTGGACGTGATCAATTTCGATCCATCGTTGTTTCCCCGGCCGAGCACTCGCGTGCTGAGTTCGTACGCCAAGGCCAACAATCAAGTGCAGTCGGGCATTTATGCCAGCGTCGGGCTGCAGTTGGCGGAACCGTTGAAGCTCACGCTCGGCGGACGCTACAGCGAGTATGAAGTGGAATCGGAGACCATCTTCGCGACCAACGGCGTGCTCAACCCCAACTCCAGCTTCGGCGCCAACTACAAAGATACGGCGTTCGTGCCGAGCGTCGCGGTGACATACGACATCGCGTCCAACTGGACCATGTATGCCAGCTACGCCGAAAGCTTCGCACCGCAAGCCAACTTGCTGGTCGCACCGCTGCCCGGCACGCCGATGGATCCCATCGTCGGCGAAGGATATGAGTTCGGCATCAAGGCGACGTTGTTCGATAACGTGAACGCCGCGCTCGCGCTGTATCGCGTGCGACGGAACGGCCAGGGCGTGCGTGACGATTCGTACCCGCTGGTGCCGGGGACGCTGGGTTCGGCGTGTTGTTACATCGATAGCGGCGATGTGACCACCCAGGGCATGGACATCGAGTTCAGCGGCACGATTCTGCCAGGCTGGCAGCTATTCGCCGGCTACACCTACAGCGATCGAGAAAGCAGCCGCGCTGCCACCAACTCGTTCCAGAGTTCGGCGTTGTACTTCGCGTGGACACCGAAACATTTGTTCAAGTCCTGGACTACCTGGAATTTGCCGGGCGCCTTGTCGAAGTGGACCTTGAACGCCGGTGCGCACGTACAGAGCGAGTTTTCCGGCTACACCACATCGCCTGCCTTCGGCATTCCCCGCCAGGGCGGCTACGCGATCTGGAACGCCTCGGTTCAATACCGCGTCAACGACAATTTGACGGCCGCTCTGTACGCCGAGAATCTGTTCGACAAGACTTACTACGAAGCCATGAGCATGGTTCGGGTCGAGGGCTTGTACGGCGTGCCGCGCAACTTGCTCTTCAGAATGCAGTTCCAGTTCTGATGCGAGCCCGAATGATGCTGTCACGGCGGTTGGCGATTGGTTTGTGTTTGATTGCACCGATGGCGACCGGCAGTGCCGCCGATCGCTTCGAGCCGGCGCGAGCCTTCATCCGGCAGCAGTTGCTCGAGCAGTCGGTGCCGTCGGTGGCGGTGGCAGTTGCCAAGGATGGCAAGATCATTTGGGAAGAGGGTTTCGGTTGGGCCGACCGCGAGCGTCGCGTGCCGGCCACGCCGCACACCATGTATTCGCTGGCATCCATCAGCAAGCCAATCACAGCGACCGCGCTGATGACGTTGGCGCAAGCGGGCAAGGTGGATTTGGATAAGCCGGCGAACCAGTACTTGGGCTCGGCGAAGTTGGTCGCTCGGATTGGCGATGCGCGTGAGGCAACCTTGCGACGGATCGCCAATCACACGTCAGGTTTGCCGACTTATCACCAGTTCTTCTATTCCGATGCGCCGTACCCCGCGCCGGGCATGGACGAGACCATCGCGCATTACGGCAGCCTATTGCGTGTACCGGGACAGAAACTGGAGTACTCGAACATTGGCTTCGGCGTCTTGGGCCATGTGATCGAGCGCGTCAGCGGAGTGAGCTACGGTGACTTCATGCAGCGTGAACTGTTCGCGCCGCTGGGCATGACTCGAAGCTCAGTCAACATCGGGCCCGGACTGGAGTCTTACGCGGCCGTTCGCTACGGCGACGATCAACGGCCGTTGCCGCCGTACGTCACGGACACGCCGGGTGCGGCCGATGTGTATTCCAGCGCGCATGACCTGGTGCGCTTCGGGTTGTTTCATATGAAGGCGCATCTGTCCGATCAGAAGGCCATCCTGAGCGACGCCTCCATCGACGCCATGAAACAGCGCACGTCTTTTACCAAGAACGCACGCTCGGGCGACTACGGCTTCGGTGTCGGCTTCATGGTGCTGGAGAAGGGCGCTTATCGCGTCGTCGGACATGGCGGTGGTTTGGATGGCGTGTCGACGCAGCTGTATATGGTTCCCGATGAGGGCATCGTGATCGTCGCGCTCAGTAACTTGTCATGGAAGAAGCCGTTCGAGGTGCCTGATCGGATCGCCGAGGTGTTGCTGCCGAAGTGGTCGGCGAAGAAGCCGGCGACGCCGTCGACCCCTCAGGAGAAATTCGCCACGCCGTCGCAGCTCGCAGGTTCGTGGCGCGGCGTGCTCTCGACGTATCGAGGCGATATGCCGCTGCAGTTGCAGTTCCAACCGTCGGGAGAGGTGCGTGCCAAGCTGGGCGATCAATTGCTCGCTCTGGTCGACTCGCCGGAGTTTCAGAAAGAACGCTTCACCGGTCAGTTCGTGGCTCGCATCGACACGCCGGATGCCGAGCGCTTTGCGTACGTGGTCGATCTGGAGCTGGATCTGCGTGGTGAGCGACTCACGGGCTCGGCACACACGCCGTACTGGTTGGGTGGATTCAAACAAACGCGACGGCATGGTCAGTTGGCGCACTGGGTCGACCTGTCGCGCGAGCACTTGCCATGATGACGTTGAGAATCGCATCGAGCGTGGTGTTGGCGGCATGTCTGGCAACGTCAGCCGGAGCCGCCGATCGCTTCGATGGCGTGCGCGAATACATCCGCACTCAACTGGTCGAGAAATCAGTGCCGTCCATCGCGGTCGCGGTGGCCAAAGACGGCAAGATCATTTGGGAAGAAGGCTTCGGTTGGGCGGATCGCGAGCGGCGTATTCCCGCCACCGAGCACACGTCGTATTCGCTGGCTTCAGTGTCCAAGCCGATCACGACCACAGGCATCATGACGCTGGTGCAAGCGGGCAAGATCGATCTCGATGCGCCAGCTAACGACTATCTCGGTGGTGCGAAACTCCTGGCTCGCGTCGGCGATGCTCGCGCCGCGACTGTGCGACGGCTCGCGAATCACACCTCAGGATTGCCGCTGCATTTTCAGGACTACTTCGCGGACGATCAGGTGCAGCGTCCGGCGATGGATCTGACCATCCTGCGCTATGGCAACTTGGTGCGTGCGCCAGGCGAAAGAACTCAGTACTCCAACATCGGTTTCGGCGTGCTCGACTACATCATCGAGCGCGTCTCCGGCATGAGCTACGAGGAGTACATGCGTCGCGAGGTGTTCGTGCCGTTGGGCATGACGCGCAGTTCAGTCGGCATCGGGCCTGGTCTCGAAGACTTCGCAGCAGCGCGCTACAACCGGCTCGGCGAACCGTTGCCGGTCATGGATTCCGATAGTCGCGGCGCTGGTGGTGTATTCGCCAGCGCGCACGACTTGGTGCGCTTCGGGTTGTTTCATTTGAAAACTCATTTGCCCGAACAGAAAGCGATCCTGAGCGATGCGTCTGTCGACGAAATGCATCGGCGCACTGCCGACCGTAACGTTTACGGTTTGCCCAATCCCGAGGAAGGTTTCGGGGTGGGTTTCGCTCTCGATCAGAATGAGCAGTACCCCATCATTCAGCACGACGGCGGCATGGATGGCGTGGCAACGAAGCTGCAGCTGTTCCCGAAACAGCGAGTCGCAATCGTCGTGCTCAGTAACGCGAGCACACAGCTGCCGGCCGATGTTGCTGACCGCATCGTCTCTGTGATGTTGCCGGGACGCAAGGTGAAGACGGCGCCTGTTACGCCCGCGCCGGCATTCGCCATTCCAGCCAATCTTGCGGGGACCTGGAAGGGCATCATCGCCACCTACGAGCGGGACTTGCCGGTGGAGCTGCGCTTTCTGGCCAACGGCTCGGTGCAGATGAAAGTGGTCGATCAACTGCCCGCGTTGATCGACCGGCCGACGTTGAACAAAGGCATTTTCACCGGCTGGGCGCCAGCTCGTATCGAAACCCCCGACACCCAGCGCTATGCCTACACCCTCTGGCTGGATCTGAGCGTGCGAGGCGATGTGATCAACGGCGCGGTGACGGCCCATACCGATCGCCGTGCCCCGAGAATGGGCAGCGCGTTGACCCACTGGATGGAGGTGCGAAGGGATTCGCCTGACGTACCGGCTGCGTCCGCCCCTTAAGGGCAGAGCAAAACCTCTGCGGCCGATGGCGCCGCAGAGATCGTTCAGCGGATACCCTATGTCCGCAGGCCCCCAGCTGCCCTAACGTGACAGCTCGTCAACTCGCACCGGGTCTGTCCATGCAAACCAACGTTCGTAGCCGCACTTCCACCGATCGCCTGGGATTGGCCGACGAACCGCAGTCGGACAGCCTGTCGTACTTCCAGTGGCAGGAGCGCACCGTGCGCACCACCGCGTTCAAGGTGGAGCCGAAGCTGCAGCCCAAGCAGAGCCGAATCGTGCGACTGTTTCGTCGCTTCGCCTGAGCATCAATCAGCTGTAGACGACAGACCCGTTGCCATCCTCACCCCCTGAAGAAATTTAGCTCCACCGGCCCGCGAGCTATGACATCTTCGCCGGATGGAGCCGATCGCCCGGTTACTCATCATCCTGCGCAAAGTGCTGCGGCCCACCGGGCGTAGCATTGATGACACCGACGATCTGATCCAAGAGGCGTTTCTACGCCTGCAAACCTATCGCCGCTCGCGACACATCGACGAGCCCGAAGCGTTTCTGGTTCGCACCGTCAAGAACTTGTATGTGGACATGATGCGGCAGCGGGCCCGGCGCGGCACGCACGTAACTGCCGACAACGAGCTGCTCCATCTGCTCGATCCCACGCCGGCACCCGACGAGGTGCTGGTTCATCAACAGAACTTCCAGAAATTGAAAGGCGGCTTGTGCGAGCTGAGCCCGCGCACGCGTGAAGTGCTGCTGCTCTATCGTATCGATGGGCTGAGTCACGCCCAGATCGCTGCGCAATTACAGATCAGCGTCAGCGCGGTGGAAAAGCACATCGCCAAAGCCATGCTGCATCTGTCGGAATGGATGGCCGAATGACATGACGATCCAGCAATCAGAACCGAACGCGGAGCGCTTGGTGCAAGCGGAGGCCGCGGCCTGGCTGGCCAAGCTGCATGGCCCGGAGCGTTCCGCCGAACTCGAAGCGGATTTCCGTGCCTGGCTTTCATCCAGCCCGCGCAGCGCCGCGGCGTTCGAACACATCACCGAGATTTGGGATTCGCTCGGCACCGTGGATCTCGGCGGTGTGCCTCGTATGGCCAAGACCAGTGTTCGCAGCCCCGCGCCCGTGTCGCGATTCATGCAAGTTGCCGTGGCCTGCATGCTGGTCGTAGCGATTGGCGTCGTGGGGTGGTTCTGGCAGGGGACTTCCTACTCGACCGACATTGGCGAGCAACGGGTGGTGACGCTCGCCGACGGCTCACGGCTTTCGCTGAACTCGAGTACGCAGGCGCGCATCGAATACGACGACCAGCAACGAGTGGTGCGGTTGGATCAAGGCGAGGCCTATTTCGAGGTCGCGAAGAACGCGGCTCGCCCATTCATCGTGATCGCAGGTCCGAGAACCATTACTGCCGTGGGTACGGCATTCGTCGTGCGACATGAGGCGGAGAAGGTCGTCGTCACATTGGTTGAAGGCAAGGTGCGAGTGTCATCGCTGGATGACGGCGCATCGCTGCAACCCGGCGAGCGATTGACGGTGCACGGCGCCGAACAACGCAAGGACACGCCGCAGCCACACACGATTGCTTCCTGGCGCCGTGGCGAAGTCGAATTGGACTACACACCTTTGCAGGAAGCTGTCGAAGAAATGAATCGTTACGACCGCACTCGGTTAGTGCTGGTCGACGCCGATGTCGGCGAGCTGCGTGTGAGCGGCATGTATCGCATCGGCACGAATCGAGACTTCGCACGTGCCATCGCGGTCGTGTACGGATTGAACGTC
The DNA here is from genome assembly GCF_016790065.1 of Steroidobacter sp. Classification (GTDB taxonomy): domain Bacteria; phylum Pseudomonadota; class Gammaproteobacteria; order Steroidobacterales; family Steroidobacteraceae; genus Steroidobacter. Next base: position 8,497 of record NZ_JAEUPY010000725.1, on the reverse strand, counting down.
ACTGAGAGTGACGGGCAACTGCTGCTCAGCAAAGATCGATGAGGATTTATCGGGCCCGGTCGTCTACAGCCTCGTTCGAAAATTAATAGAGGTATGGGAGATGACCACGGGTCGTTATGCGCCGGTCGCATGTATTGGCATTGTCGTTGCGGGTGCGTGTGTCGCGCCGGCCGTTCAAGCTCAGGTCGCGTTTCAGCTGGACCTGCCTAGTCAGGAGTTGTCCAGATCGTTGCGGGCCGTCGCCAGACAGACCGGCACCAATGTGATTTTCGAGCCGACCATGGTGGAAGGCATCACCGCGGCCGGCCTGCGTGCCACGCTCACCGCCGACGATGCGATTCGCACGCTGCTCGAAGGCACCAAGCTCGCGTATCAGCGAACTTCGTCCGACACCATCGTGATTCGCAAGGAAGTGGCCGCCAAGGATCAGCAGGCCGATGTGCTCGAAACCATCAATGTGTTCGCCACGCTCGACAACCAACTCAGCATTGGCTCGAAGTCCGGGCAGTCGCTGCGAGAGACGCCGAAGTCGATCACCATCGTCACTCGCGAACGCATCGAGGCGCAGAACCTGACCTCGGCGCGCGATGCGTTGATTCAGACCACGGGTGTCGCGGTGGTCGCTTACAGCACCGTGCAGAACTTCTTTTTCTCGCGTGGCTTCCAAGTTCGCACTGTGCAAATAGATGGCGGCGCGCCGACGCTGGATGGAGATTTCGGCGTGTTCGGCACGCCCGATACCGCGCTCTACGATCACATCGAAATGCTTCGCGGTGTGGATGGCATGTACTCGGGAGCCGGCGAACCTGGCGGCGTCATCAACTATGTTCGCAAGCGTGCGACGGCGACGCCGGAAGTGCAGGTCAACCTGTCCATCGGTAGCTGGAATCAGTATCGCGGCGTGTTCGATGCCTCCGGTCCACTGACTGACGATGGTCGGCTGCGCGGCCGTTTCGTCGGCGCGTATCAAGACAACGATTATTTCTATGACCGCGGTCATTCCGAGAAGTCGATTTTTTTCGGTACGGCTGAGTATGACCTGACCGATTCCACGCTGCTGATCGCGGGCCTCAGCCATGAAGATCGCAAGGAGGATGCGTATTTCGGTCGTGGCCTGCCGCGCTATTCCGACGGCCGCGATCTGGGACTGTCTCGTAGCACCAGCCTGGCGCCCGACTGGAGTCACTGGTACTTCACGACTCTCGATACGTTCGTGCGCGCCGAGCAGAAGATCGGCGCCAATCATGTCATCAAGTTGAATCTCACTCGGCAGCAGCAGGACAGCGAACACCGGATCATGGTGAATTACGGCGCGGTCGATCCGATCACGCAGGCCGGGCCGCAAGCGCTCGGTGCCGGCAACGACTATCAGTCGGTGCAGACGCTGGCGGATCTGTCCGCCAGCGGCACGTTCGAGTTGTTCGGCGGAGAACATCGCTACACCATCGGCGCGGACTATTCCAAGGTCGATGGCGGCGGCTTGAAAACATACGATCTGGTCGGCTATGCGTTCGGCAGCGGTCCGGCCATCAATGTGTTCGATTTCGATCCTGCGCAATATCCCGAGCCGCAGCTCCAACAGACTGCCTACTACCCGGAGTACGGTCAGACCCAGAATGTCTTCTACGCCACGGTCGGTGTGCAACTGGCTGAGCCGCTGCGGCTGACGCTGGGTGGGCGGTATGGTGAGTTTCGTTATCTGAGCATCTATCGTCCGCTCGCGACCAACGCGGTGGGCACGACCACTCGTTACGAAGACTCGAAGTTCATTCCCAGTGCGGCGTTGACTTGGGACTTCGCGCGCAACTGGTCGGCCTATGCGAGCTACGCGGAGACCTTCAGAGTCCAGGCGCAACTTCTGCAGGGGCCTTTGCCCGGCACGCCGCTCGATCCCATCACCGGCAGCGGTGTGGAGTTCGGTGTGAAGGGCGAGATCCTGGATTCGCTCAACACCTCGTTCGCCGTCTATCGAGTCGAGCGCAAAGGGCAGGGCGTGCGTGACCTGGCCTATCCGCCGCCGTCGACTTCGATCATGAATGGATCGAGCTGTTGTTATGTGGCGCGAGCAAACATTCTAAGTGAAGGCTTCGATGCGGAAGTGAGCGGCACTGTGCTACCGGGTTGGCAGATGTATGCCGGTTACACCTTCAATTCCAATTCCTATGAAGGCGGTAACCCGGCCGGCTCGCTGTACTTGAACATGACGCCCAAGCACATGGTCAAGCTGTGGACCACTTGGAATCTGCCCGGACGCTACTCGCGCTGGACGCTCAATGCCGGGGTTTTGGCGAATTCTCCGTCTTATATCTCGGGAACGGCACTTGCCAGTCCGGGAAGCACAGTTCGCGTCCCGTTCCGCTTCGAGCAGGACAGCTATTCAGTGTGGAATGCGTCCGTTCAGTATCGAGTCGGTGAGGTTTGGACGGTTGGGCTGTATGCGGACAACTTGTTCGATGAAAAGTACTACCAGTTGCTCGGCAGCAGTCTGCAGGACAACGGCTACGGCGCGCCTCGCAGCGTGGTGTTCTCGGTGCGCGCTCACTGGTGAGCGCCCCTGGAACCTGCCGGCGCCTCCGGCAGGTTCCTCCCAACTCGTAGGAACCGACCATGACGCATCCCCGATGCATGCGGCTGCTATTGCTAGCAGTCGCAAGCGCGCTGCTGTCGCTGACTGCCGCTGCTCAAGATTCCACTTCTCCAGATCACACTGCGCAAATGGATCGCCTGTTCGCCGAATACACGGTGGAGGGCAGCCCCGGCGCTGCAGTGGGTGTGTATCGCCACGGCAAGATTCTATTCGCCAAGGGCTATGGCTTGGCCGATCTGGAAGCGCGCACGCCGATCACACCGCAGACTCAGTTTCATGTCGCCAGCGTCTCCAAACAATTCGCTGCTTTCGCGGTAGCGCTGCTGGCGCAACGTGGACAACTCGATCTGGATGCGGACGTGCGCCGTTATCTGCCGTACTTCCCCGACTTCGGCGCGCCGGTCACGACGCGCCAACTCGTGCATCACACCAGCGGTGTGCGCGATCAGATCAGTTTGTTTCAATTGGCAGGGCGGGATATTCGCGATGTGTTGCGACAGCAGCAGGTCGTGAACTTGATGAGCCGGCAGCGTTCGTTGAACTTCGCGCCCGGCAGCAGTTATTTGTATTCGAACATGGGCTACTGCCTGCTGGCGGAAATCGTGCAGTCCGTCACTGGTAAATCGCTGCGGCAATACACGGACGAGGCGATGTTCGAGCCGCTAGGGATGACGCGCACGTTCTTCTTCGACGATGTACGCGAAGTGGTGCCTGGGCGGGCCTATTCCTATGGTGCTGGTGTCGACGGCCGCTGGCAGCGCTCGTTGCTGAATTTCGAGTTGGTGGGTGCCACCGGCCTGTTCACCACGGTCGAAGACATGGCTCGCTGGGCGGGAAATTTCAGCGAGCCCAAAGTCGGCGACCGCGCGCTCATCGAACAGATCGGCACTAGCGGCCGACTCAACGACGGCAGCTTGACTCATTATGGATTCGGCTTGCTCGATACGCCGGTCGCCGGACGTAAGGCTGTCAGTCACGCGGGTTCGGATGCGGGGTTCCGTTCGTTCTTTGTGTACTTTCCAGAACACGATGTTTCGATTGCTGTGCTCGCCAACACGCGGATGGCCGTAGAGGACAAGGTGTTCGCGATTGCGGATCTATATCTGCCGCCAGTGCCGCCCGAGAAGAAGGTCGTGCGGCGAACCGTCGCCGCGCCGAAGTGGTTCGAACAGTTGCCCGGCACCTACGTTTCGTCGGCCAACGCGGCGTACCTGTTTGAGCAAACCAAGGAGGGCGTCACGGCTCGTCGTCGCACGCCAGGCAGAGCCGCGCCGCTGGTGATGCTGGCAGACGGCACTTTCACTTTCGACCTGGGCGACTGGGATCGTGCCCGCTACCGGCCGATATTTTCCAAGCAGGGTTCGATTACTGCTTTGGAACAGTTGCCCGAAGCCGGTGTGAGCAGCGTGCGCTTCGAGCGCGCGCCACTGCCGAATCAAGCCGAGAGTGCGTTGCTGGCGCTAACGGGCAGCTACTACTGTGACGAGCTGGATGTCACCTATTATTTCACGGTCGAGCAAGGTCGACTGGTGGCTCGCACCTTGTGGTCCGCCGAGCCGCTGCGATTGACCCAGATCGCCGCTGATTATTTCGATTCCGAAAGGTTCGATGGTATCGATGCAGTGATCTTCGACCGCGGCGCCGATGGCGCGGTGCTCGGGGCAAGGCTGCGTTCGACCGTCGGTATTGCCAATAACGTACAACTACGCAGGCTGTCTGGAGGCCCAAGATGATTTCAAGGCGAGTGGTGGCGACCTGGTCGCTACTGGTTTGTGGTGTCGTCGCACTGCCGGTGAGCGCGGCGGATCGCTTCGATGAGCTGCGGCAGACCGTGCGAGCTCACATGCAAAAGAACAATGTGCCGGCGGTGGCTGTCGCCGTCTGGCGCGACGGCAAGATTGTTTGGGAAGAAGGTTTCGGCTGGGCGGACGTCGAGAATCGGGTGCCGGCCAACGAGCACACCATGTTCTGTTTGGCCTCCTTGTCCAAGACCATGACGGCCACCGGACTGATGACGTTGGTGCAAGCGGGCAAGATCGATTTGGATCATCAGGCCAACGACTATCTCGGGCCGGATACATTGACGTCGCGCGTCGGGGATCCCAAAGCAGTGACGGTGCGTACACTCGCCAATCACACCTCGGGTCTGCACGGCAGCGATCAGTTCTTCTATGGACCTGATGTAGCTCGCACACCGCCGCTGAGCGAAACCATCCGTCGCTACGGAATCCTGGTGGCGCCGGCCGGTGAGCGCTATCGCTATTCCAACCTGGGCTACGGTGTACTGGGCCAGATGATCCAGCAGGTGTCGGGCAAACCCTATGACGACTTCATGCGCCAGAATGTGTTCCTGCCGTTGGGCATGACTCGCTCGGCGGTCAACATTCCGCCCGGGCTCGAACAGCATCACGCGATTCGTTACGACTACGATCGCAAGCCCATTCCGTTCTATGTCTCCGCCGAGCCGGCGTCGGCGTCGGTGTACTCGAGTGCCCACGATCTGGCGAAGTTCGGCCAGTTCCTGCTCAAGAATCATCGTTCCGATCAAGTGGCCATTCTCAGCGATGCCAGCATCGATGCGATGAGCAGCACGCCCATCTTCGAAGGAGCTTCGCCGGTGCGCGCGGCCGTCAAGGAAGGAGGTTACGGGGTCGGCTTGGTGGTTCGTTATCAAGGCGGCTATCGGCTGATCGGTCACACCGGTTCCACCTCGGGCGTCGCGTCTGACTTCGCGGTTGCGCCGGAAGCGAACATGGGAGTGGTCGTGTTGGCGAATGCCGATGGCGGCACGGGCCGGTTGCGTACCGAGATCATGAGCAAGTTACTGCCGCGCTGGCGTGACACTCCGCCGTCGCCACCGAAACAGGAGTCGCCGTTCCAGCCGACGCCGGACTTGGTCGGCACCTGGCGCGGCCGGATGCAGACTTATGAAGGCGAGCAGCCGGTGCAGCTCAAAGTGTTGGCTTCGGGCCTGGTGCAGATTCGCATCGGCGGCCAGCCGCGCTTCCCCAATCGCAGCACGGTGTCGCAGGATGCCTTGGTCAATGACGTGAAGTTCGCCGATGGCACGCTGAGCGGCAGTTCGCTGGCCCAGATCGAGACCGGCGATGCCAAGCGCGGCCCGCATACCACCAACATCAGTTTCCAACTGCGGGGTGGAATGTTGAAGGGCGTGATCTCGGCCAATTCGTTGTTCGATGGTTTCTGGAAGTTCGGTCTGCCCTATTGGACGGAACTGCAGCGCGAGCAGGACACCTGACAACCCCTGACAACCAAAGATCCGACCGGGTATGCGTTGAGGTTATGGAACACGCAAGGAATGCGATATGTGCCCGTGACTCAACCGCGTCAAAATACCGGAGCCCGTAGCCACGGGCTCCTCGGGATCGCACAAGATGAAAAAGCCATCGAGCTGGTGGGTCGCCGCCTATTTGTTATTTATTGGCCTGCAAGTGCAGGCGGCCGATGCCACTCGCGCACTACAGGGAGTGGATGGCGATGTGCGCGCAGCGATGAAGGCGCTGAACGTGCCGGGCGCCGCGGTCGGCGTGATTCAAGACGGTAAAGTGCTGCTGGCCAAGGGCTACGGCGTGCTGGATGTGAACGGTACGCAAGCGGTGGATGCGGACACGATCTTCGCCATCGGCTCGGTGAGCAAGTCATTTACCACCGCGGTGATGGCGACGCTGGTCGACGAAGGCAAGCTCGACTGGGACCGGCCGGTGCACGAGTACTTGCCGTGGTTCCGCATGTACGACCCGGTGGCGAGCGAGCTGATCACGCCGCGTGACATGGTGTCGCATCGTTCCGGCATGCCGCGCTATGACTTCATTCGCTTCAGCACTTATCTGGATCGCCGCGAGCTGGTTCGCCGTATCCAATATCTGCCGCCGAATAAAACCTTCCGCGACGTCTACCAGTACAACAATCTGATGTTTGTGACCGCCGGCTACCTGTCCGGCGAGTTGGCTGGCTCGACTTGGGAAGGGTTGGTTCAGCAGCGAATTTTCCAGCCGCTGGGCATGAGCCGCTCCAACACTTCAGTGCAGGACTCGATGCGGCAGACCAATCACGCGCTGCCTCACACGCTCACCAACGGCAAGCTGGCCACGACTGAGTTCTATGACTATCAGCGTTTCGGCGTCGGCCCGAACGGTGCGGTGAATTCCAGCGTCAACGACATGCTGAAGTATCTGGACATGTATCTGCACGACGGCCGCGCCGGCGATCGTCAGGTGATTTCGGCGGCGCAGGTCAAAGAACTGACCAAGCCGGTCGTGGTTGCCGGCCCGGACGAGCAGTACGCGTTGGCCTGGAGCATCGAGCAGCGGCACGAACAGCGCATGGTTTCTCATGGCGGCTCCATCACCGGCTTCACTGCTCATGCCATTCTGCTGCCGGAAAAGAAGATCGGCATCGTGGTGCTCAACAACCTGGGCAGCGCTTTGCCGGGCAAGGTGGGTTTGCAGATTGCGGATCGGTTGCTCGGCAAGCCGGACAAGAAGTTCATTGCTTCGTTGAACGCGCCGCGTGAATCCAGGCAGCGTGAGTCCGAGCCGAAGCCGGTGGCTGGCACCAAGCCGACGCTGGATTTGCAGGCATACACCGGCAACTGGTTCCATCCTGCGTTCGGCACGGTGGCGGTGCAGTTGGTCGAGGGCCACTTGGCCGTGAAGTTCGATGCCATGACGCTGGAACTGAAACATTTCAATTACGACACCTTCCAAGTCGAGCGGCTGGGCGGCTTGGTGAAGTTCCGGCTCGATGCGGCCGGCAAGCCGGCCGAGCTGTTGATGCCGTTGGAAGTGTCGGCCGCCGATGTGGTGTTCGTCAGGTAGTCTCCTGGTAGTCGCCGGGACCGCGTTTGTGCGATTCTGTGCGGATGGACATTCTCTCCGCCGTCATCACCTTGTGGCTGATCATGGATCCGCTGGGCAACGTGCCCGTGTTCCTGGCTGTGCTCAAGCGCGTGCCGCCGGAGCGGCGGCGAAAGATCCTGATCCGCGAGGTGTTGATCGCCTATGCGGTGCTGCTGTTTTTCATGCTGCTCGGGGATCGAGCGCTGGCGTTGCTGCAGATCAAGCAGGAAACCATCAGTATCGCCGGCGGCATCGTGCTGTTCCTGATCGCCGTGCGGATGGTGTTTCCTGCCACCGGCTCGCATGAAGACTCGTCGGAGGGCGAGCCGCTGGTGGTGCCGCTGGCGATTCCTTTGATTGCCGGCCCGTCGACGCTGGCGACGTTGTTGTTGCTCCGGGCCGATGCCGGCAGCACTTTCGAGTTGTGGCTGGCGATGACCATCGCCTGGTCGGCCACTGCGGCCATTCTGATCGCCGCCCCGTTTTTCTATCGTGCGCTCGGCGAGCGCGGCCTGGTCGCGATGGAACGCTTGATGGGCATGGTGCTGGTGATGATCAGCGTACAAATGTTCTTGAATGGCGTCGCGCAATTCCTAGCGCGCTAAGTTGACGCTACGCGCGCCGGTATCCGGCGCGCTCTTCCACTGTTGTGACATGACTCGGCGCAGGGGCTCCTAGCAGCCCCCGATTCGCCCGTGGTTGCCGCGCCACTTGACACAAACGTACTAGTTCGTACACTCCGCCGAAACAGCTCGGGCCCTGACGGAACGACCACGGGCCGTGCCATCGACCATCGTCTAGCGACAGGGGGATATCGATGCGTATCAAAACAACGGCCGCCGCACCGGCCGCGTCTTTGCTGGCCATGCTTTCGACCGGGGTTGCATTCGGGCAGGCCGCGGAGCCGGCATCGACCGCCGCCACGCAAGAAGTCGAAGAGCTGGTGGTTACCGGCTCGCGTATCTCACGGCCGGATTATTCCTCGAGCAGTCCCATCGTCACCTTCGGCGAAGCGGCGATCACACAGACGGGCACGGTCAACATCGAGAAT
>NZ_JAEUPY010000678.1 GCF_016790065.1 Steroidobacter sp. | reverse complement strand
GACTGATTCGCCGTTTGTTTCCATGCAGCGAGTGCCCGGGACTCACCTTTGGTCGCGAACGTGGCAAGTGCCACGTACCGCGCGTGGAATGTATTTGTTGTCGTGGCCCCAAGGACCGCAGCCGAATCCGCAGGCGGTGTGGACTCTGCCAGGTCGCGACGGTATCACCTACGAACTATTCACCGATCCGCTGAGTCGCTTGAAGTACGCGGGCACGCTGGCACCGGAGTTTCCGGATCGAAACATCTCGGCGTTCGAAGGGGCGGCGGCGCCCAAGTTGACGTACCTCGAACCTTCGCCGACCGCCAAGCGTGGCAAGGTTCTGCGGCGGCAGATGACGAGTGCAGCCTTTGCTGGCGCCCGCGAGTTGTCGATCTATCTGCCGCCAGGCTACCAGCAGCGATGTTCCTATCCTTGGCTGCTGGCGTTCGACGCCGAGCAGTTCGTGTCGCTGCTGTCGATACAGACGATGCTGGACAACATGATCGACCGGCGCGTCATTCCGCCCACGGTGGCTGTGTTGATTCATTCGGGCACCACTCGTTTGCTCGATCTGCCGCCCAACGACCGGATGCAAACATTCCTGCGAAATGAGCTCATGCCCTGGACGCGTGCCAACTTTGGCGTCAGCGAGCGCAACGACGAGGTGGCGATTGCGGGCTTCAGTCATGGTGGGCTCGCGGCAATGCATGCCGGGCTGCTGAATTCCGATGTCATCGGCAATGTGATCGCGCAGTCGGGCTCCTTCTGGTGGGCGCCCGATCTGGGTGCCGTGAATCCGGCTGGGCCGTTGCCCATCAATGCCAACCGCTTGAGCGCCGACTTCGCGCGCTCACCGCGGCTGCCGTTGCGGATCTATATGGATGTCGGCACCTGGGAAGGTCATTTCCAGATTGCATCGAACCGCCAGCTGCGGGACGTGTTGTTGGCGCGCGAGTATCCCGTGACCTACGCAGAGTTCGAGGGTCCGCACGACTATGTCGCCTGGCGCGCCACTTTGCCGAACGCACTCATTGCCACGCTCGGTGCCCATGGGCAGCGAGATGCCTGCGCCGCCGGGCGCTGATTCGATTTCTCAACGACGAGGATTGCAGCATGCGTAGTTCGATAGCGGCGTTTCTGTTGATGACGGCTTTCGCCGCGACAGCGGCTGAGCCGGCGCAGGACCCGATGAAAGCTTTCTATGACAACACTTGGGAGTACCAGGACTCCACCGGCGTGAAGCTGCTGCGGCTCGATGCCGATGGCACGTTCGACATGGTGCATTTCAACGGCAATACCTATCAGGGTACCTGGGATCTCAAAGGCAAGAAGGTCTGTTTCCACGTCGGCAAGGACGTGTCCTGTTTCGAGGACATTGCCGGTCGAGCCTTGGGTGAGAAGTGGACCGGGCCGCACGATGGCAAGACCTACTCGGGGCGTGTCTACGCTGGACGCCAGGCACCGCACGCCGAGCATTGAGGATGAAGAGTTATTTCGAGCAGATCGATCACTTGATGTTCGGCGCGTTCGACGTGGAACGCGCCAGCGAGGAGTGGCGACGGCTGGGATTCAACGTCGGGCCGTTGACGACGCTGCCGGCGATGGGATTCTGCAATCGGCGCGTGTTGTTTCGTCAAACTGCGTCATTCGCGGCGAACTTCATCGAGGTGTTGCAGTTGACGCGGCCGGTCAGCGACGTGCATCGAGTCCTGCGCCACCTGAATCCCGGTCTGGAACGACGCGAGCAAGGCGCCAACGCGGTGATCTTTGCGACCCACAGTGCGGACCAGGCGCGGGCTTACTATGAAGACGTGGGAGCGACCGAGCCGGCCACCGGACTCACGCCTGAGCCGATCATGGTTGGCGACTATCCCTCGGTCGGGCCCGACGGTGAGCCGATTCAAGTGCGCTTTCGCAATTGTTTGCTACCGAATTTACAGATGCCGGTGCCGGTGTCGCTGAGTCAGATTCAGGCGTGGGACTTCTATCAGAACGAAGCCTGGCTACAACACGACAACGCGGCTCGGAGCATGATCGCTGTGACCATCGTAACTGACACACTCGATGCGGATGTGGCGCGCTACGAATGGTTGTTGGGCCGTTCGTGTGTGCGGCAGGGCGAGGAGGTTGCGCATCTGGAGCCCGGCGACTCGCGGCTCACGTTCATGACCAAGGCGGCATTCGAACGTCACTTTGGCGTCGTCGCGCCGATGCGAGCCGCGCCATTCATCGCCGCGATGACACTGACCTCGAACTCGTTCGAGCGTTCGCGTGAGGTGCTTTCTCGATCCGGCGCGCCGCTGCTCGATCAGGGGACCCGGCTGATCGTCGGACCCATGCTCGAAAATGCCATCGTGCTGGAGTTCCTGGCTTGAGGATTCTAGCCTTTGAAGCCGGCCGCGGCGGACAGACGGCGAGCGGTGCTGATCAAGTCGAGTACCGCCGGATGATCCTCTCG
>NZ_JAEUPY010000667.1 GCF_016790065.1 Steroidobacter sp. | reverse complement strand
TGAGACTGCTTCAAGCAGGCAAACGCACGTTGCTTCGAACTCAGATCCAACCAGCGACTGAACCTCGCCGCACGCGTAAGCATGCGCACCAACGGACGCGGATGCGCGTTGTTGGAAAGCGCCTTCAACGCTGAGATGTAGTCGTCCCGAAATACCGTTGGGATGATGATGCGCGTAAGTCCGGCCTGAGTTAGAAACATGTTCATGGCGAGCCGTAACGTGCGCCCGTTGCCGTCGGCGAACGGATGCACCTCCGCTACGATGAAGCTCGCGAGGGTCGCACGCTGTGACGGCGTCGGCGCGCTCATCATGATTTCGTAGCCCTTCTCCAGCGTGCCTAAGACCAGATCGGGAGCCACGAACATCGTGCTACCGGCACGGTTCGCTTCCGCCTTGAACTCGCCGGGATGCTTGGACGTGCGTGACTCGATAACCTCGCGGTTCCACGCTTGCAACTGCGCGGCGAAGGCAGCGAATGTTTGCGGAATCGTCGGGCTCGCCTTCGAACGCAGGATCGCTTGATAGGTGCCGAGAATGTCATGCGAATCATCCTCGCGATACTTGAGCGGACGGCCGTTAACGACAATGTCATGCGCCTCCTCGAGTTCGAATTCAGTGCCCTCGATGTAGTTCGAAAAGTAGGTCTCGACGAAGGCCTGGACGTGGATATCGGCACGTGGGTCGGCGAGAGCGACTTGCACAGGCTCCCGCTGCAACTCTTCGGCTAACGTTTGAAACAACGTGAGCCGTGAATCGTCATATGGCCGGCCCGCGGCTCGTGCAATCGCCGCCCGAGCAGTCAACCGCGCAGTGCGCGTGCCGAGCAGCGCGCCGATGACGGCATCGAGCTGCTGAAACTGAGGATCGAGCCCGAGGGGGTTGGCAATTTCTCGAGCGGAATCTCGAATCTGGTTGACCGCACTGCTTGCGTCGCGTGCGATGAAACGTTCGAGCCAGGCCTCGACCCCGGCAGCGCCGAGCGTGCGACGCTCATTTGAAGTACCGCGACTGGCGGTGAGATTCTCGAGCAACGCGCGAGCTTGACTAGATATCTAGACGTCGCCGGCAAATGTCGGAACCCGCATGTCGCTAGCTAACGGCCCCGTGCCCTGCGCGATCCGTAAGGTCACACCGGGCAAAACGAAGTCACGGCGATTGGCTCCCGTCAGAAAGACGCTGCCGGCTGCCGTCGGTCGTCCGCCATCCAGCGCCGAGCGATGGGATATTACGGTGCCAGGCGCCACCAGCGAGCACAGCGCGAAGAGTTCACGGCGGACAATAGATTCCAGCGGCTGTACGAGGTCATCGGTATAGATGCCTGGATAAATACGCCGCAGCTGACCCTGCTGGGCCAGCCGCTGCAAACGCCGCGCCTGCGTTTTGTCATTCCCGGCCACGACCAGCGGCATGTCGCCCAACCCCGCCTAACTGAGCCTAAAACCGGCCCGCCCGTCGCTATTCTACGCGCAAATACCCGACTTTGTCGCAAATCTACTCATAAGCCGGCCTGCCGTCGCCCCGGCCTAGGTGCGTGGCGAACCAAGCGACGTAGCGACCAAGCAGGTCCCGCTGAAAGCTCGGCCGGCCGATACCGTGATGTTCGCCCGGATAGATCACCAACTGCGTCGGCACCTTCAGGCTTTGCAGCGCTTGGTACATCTGCTCGCTGCCGACGATGGGGACATTGAAGTCTCGCTCGCCGCCGACGAAAAGCGTGGGTGTGCGGATCTTGTTCGCCTCGAATAGCGGATACGACAGCTTCAACCAGCGCTCGCGATCCACCCACGGCGGGGTGATTTCGTGGTCGTACACGAACGAATACATGTCCGAGCCATAGAAAGAGATCAGGTTGCCGTAGCCAGCGCCGGCGATGGCGGCTTTGAAACGAGCGTCGCGGGCGATCACGTAGTTGGTCATGACGCCGCCATTGCTCCAGCCACCGACCATCAGCCGTTCGGGATCGGCGATGCCTCGCGCGATGGCCTGGTTCACCCCGTCGAGCAGGTCCGTCAGATCCTTGTTGCCCCAGTCAGCGAAAGTGCCGTGGCCGAACGCGGCACCACGGCCGCTGCTGCCGCGATAGTTGATTTGCAGCACCGCATATCCCTGCGCCACGAACAGCTGACGTTGGAAATGGAAGCCATGAGAATCCTGGCCGTAAGGTCCGCCGTGAATCCATAGCACCGTTGGCAACTTGCCGGTGACGTTGTTCGCAACCGAGCTCGGTCGTGTCAACAAACCATAGATTTCAGTGCCATCCCGAGCGGTGAACTGGAAATCTTCCGTTGCAGCCAACGCGACATCCTTCAACCAGCCTTCGTTGTGGCTCGTGAGTTGACGAGCCGTGCCCCGCTCCAGCGCATACAGCTCTGCAGGCTGTGTGCTCCGACTCGATAGCAGGATGGTGCGATCGGCACTGGTGACAAAGTCACTCACTGATCGAACACTCTTCGTGAGCCGCTGAACTGCACCGCCAGTCGCAGCAACTTGCGCCAGGTACGACTCGCGGTTGTCACCCACGAGGAAGCGAATGAATCGCCCGTCCGCCGAGAATCTGGGACCGTCGACATCCCGATCCAGGCCGCTTGCTGGATAGCGAATCGTTCCGTCCGTCACCGACACGACCGCAAGCTTGTAAGGCCCGTAGTAGGAATAGCGCGGCTCGCTCCCTTGCAGATAGACGATCGCGCGTCCATCCGGGCTCCATTCCGGCACCAGATCTCGGCCGGGAGATGTGCTCAAGCGACGAGGCGTAGCGCCGGGTCGTGCGTCGGCCACCCAGATGTCATCGTTGATGGTGCGATCCCACTGCTCATCGCGATTGCTCACGAAAGCAAGCTGCTCACCGTCCGGCGACCACACGGGTGAGCTCTCAGCAAAGCGCGCATCAGTAGTCAGCGCCGTCAGAGACTTCGTCGCTACCTCGTACAGATAAATTCGTGCGGGACGCACCCCACGATGCAAGTAGCCCTCGCCATCGTCCTTGAATTGATACCGGTCGATGACATACGGCTCCGGCCGCTGCTCATCGGCGCCATCGGTATCACGGACGACCAGTGCCAATCGCTTGCCGTCCGGAGACCACGCATATTCAAACAAGTCACCCTTAATCTCTGTCAGCGGCTCCGCCTCGCCGCCCCGGCGATCCAGCACCCACAACTGCGTGCTTTCGACCTCACCTTGCTTGCGTGCAGCCAGAAACGAAAGATGCTGCCCACCCGGCCGCCAACGCGGCGAGCTCACCGCCTTGCGCTCATGCGTCAGTTGCAACCGCTCGCGTCCGTCGACACTCATCTGCCAAAGCTGGACGCGGCTTTCGTCAGCTGTGAGATCGAGGCTGCGTACGAGGTAGGCAACCCAGCGCCCATCCGGCGACAACTGCGGTTCGAGGACGGTCTTTACTTGTGCGAAATCGTCGACTTCCAACCGCCGCGACACGCCCTCCGCTGAAACTAACACTGGACTGCAAACGACCAACGCAGCAACAAACGTAACCACTCGTCTCATCGAACCAACTCTCCCGTATCGTGCGCGACTGCGGATCAATCAAGGACAGGAGCGACCCCGCACGATCACGCCCGGCAACGTTCGGCCACCGCAGAGCAAGCGAGCTTCACTGCTTTGACGCAGATACTTGTCGAAGAACTCCAGCGTGAGTCGATTGCTGGCGTCATGCACGAAACTGGGCTCGCGTGCGCCCGCCGGTCCGGCCAAAAAAATCTTGCGAACGGGCTCCGGCATGATCAGCGACTGATCCGAGAAGTGCATGTGCCCGCCGCGATCCAACGTGACGTCGTACCAATCCGTTTGCATTCGAGCGTACAGCTGCCATGGCTGAGTTTCCGCAATCAGGCGGCGTTCGCGCTCGGCGGCCGGCTCGTCAGGGTGATACGCGAACGGCTCGTCCGAGTGAACCACCATGATGGGTCGAGGCGTTCCCGTTTCTTGCACGTCGGTGAACAACCAACCGTCCAGGTTCACAGCGGCTTTGATTCGCGGTTCATCGCGGCTCGCTTGCAGGGACAGCGCGCCTCCCAGCGACCAGCCCATCGAGCCCACGCGCTCCAGATCCAAACGACCATAGAACCGATTGCCTCGTTCCCGATCCATCTGCTGCAAGCGATCGAGCACGAAACCAATGTCCTTGACGTGCACCGGCATCAAGCGTTCGACATAGCGCTTGATCGACGCGCGAAAGTTCTCAGTCGGAGTCAGCTTCTCGCCTTCCTCATCCGTGAGTTCCGGGTTGTTGGTCTCCAATCGATACGCCGTGCCATCCGGAAATCGTTCGATCCCCGTGCTCTCGGTATGACTGATACCCACCACCACATAACCGTGGCTGGCTAGGAACTCGGTCTGGAACGTGGCACTAAAGGCAGCAAACCCGGCACCGGGGTTATAAAGAATCACCGGGAAGCGCCGCGGCTCGGGTGCCACAGGCGCATCGACCACGGAGTTGGTTCGCACGTTGACGACATCATCCAACCAGCCGGCATAGACCCAGTGAGCCGTCGGATGGTCCCGAAGCAACTCCGTCTGACGCGCGTACAACCCTGGATGCAGCATATAAGGTGCGCGAGCTGGATTACCCTTGTACGCAGCCGGATACCAAACCTGCACCATCAAGCGTCGCCGGTCAGCGGGATCGAGTGTTGTCGTCTCCTCCCGCGCCGCATCGACCCACATCTGTTCGAACGTGCCCGTTTGATATGGGCCGCGCACTTGGTTAGCAAACAAATCGACCGGCACGGGCTGGGCAGCCAATACACAGCCACTCAGCGCAGCCGCGCATAGCCCCACCCAAGTGGGCATCAACTTTCTCATAAAATGATTCGTCAGAAGTCTACGTTGACTCGCGCATAGACATAGCGTCCGCGCAGATCGTTCTCGTAGATGTTGTAGTCGTTTCGGAAGATGATGAACGGCAGCTCTCGGTCGAAAGCATTCTCCACGCCCAAGCTGAGTTTCATGGCGCGGGCCGGGAGCCAGTCGACTTCGTGTCCATCCTTGCCGAGCGTGTAGCTCAGCTGAAAATCTGTGGTGGCGTAGAACGGCACCTTGCGGTCGATGGGATCGCCGCTGGGTGACAGGTCGCGATAGCTACTCATGAAGTTGTACTGCGAAGACAGCGACAACGCGCCGTGCGTCCAATCGATTCCGACCAAGCCACGCGTCTTCGGCAAGGCGCCGGTGGAAAAGAACGGCCCGCCCGCCGGGTCGGTGCCGCCAGAGATGTCGACCAAACCGCCGCTACCGTCCTCTACTTCGAAAGACGCCATGCGCGCGAGTCCTACATCGACGGTAAACGTACCAATCGGCAGCGTGGGCAGCACATAGTTCACGCTGAGCTCGTAACCGGAACTGCGTCGTCGACCTGCATTGTAGAAATACGTCTCGACGATCACGTCTTCGCCCGCGGGACCGATGTCGACCCCATACGTCACGAGGCCGCTTTCGTTACCATCGAGCACGCCTTGCGGAGAGGTGGTGCCGGGTACCAGATCGTTCTGCTGAATACGAAAATAGTCGAGCGCAACGGTCAGTCCGGGGATGGCGTGCGGCGTAAACACCGCGCCGATATTCACCGTCTCGGACGTTTCTGGTTTGATGTCGGGCGTGCCTGAGTCATAGATCAGCGCTTCGATTGGATCGCCGGTCTCCGGGTCGAGCAACACGTCGCTATACGAGTAGCGAAACTCATAGGTGGCGTACTCGAGATACGGCGCAAGGAATGCCTCGGCATACGAGGTTCGCAGTATCAGCTGATCATCCCAAGTCGAGAATCGCAACGTCGCCATCGGCGTCGAGGTCGTGCCGAAGTCGCTGTAGTCCTCGTAACGACCGGCCAGTGACAGTTCCAACGGACTCGAAGCGGCACCGCCACTCGACTTGATCAGCGGCACGCGAACTTCGGCGAACACCGAGTAGATGTCTCGCGATAAATCGTATGGACCCGCGGTGCCTAATCCTGCCCAACCGCCCACTCCCGTCAGCGGATCGAACTCGACCGCGACCTGCTCGCGACGGTATTCGCCGCCGATGGCTGCCTGCACCGTGCCGGTCGGCAGATCGAACAACGGTCCGCTGGAGCGGATGTCGGCGATATCTGCGTCAAAATTGATCTCATAGCGACTGGTGCCGCGTAGCCCGTCGAACTGAGCGTCGGTGTTGCAGGCATTGCAGAACGGATTGAACGCCGTCGGCCCGTCGCGATTGACCGCCTCAATCAAGCGCGAGGTGATGAACTGCCCATGCTGCCGCTGGATGACTTCGCTGCGATACCAAGTCAGCGCCGACTCCAGTTGCCAGCTACCGATTTCGCCTCGCACCCCGCCGCTGAGCCGATTCGTACCGGCCGTGTGCTCCGAATGGGCACGACCCAACTCGGTGGTGCGATATCTCACATCGGTCAACTCTTCGCCGAACGGGTTATACGGGTTGCTGGCCGGAATCGGCCCGACGGCACTGAAGCTGATGGAGCGCGGCGCGTTCCAGACATTCTCACGCATCTGAAAGAACATGCCGGTGGCGAAAAAGGTGGCCGCGCCGCCCAGCAAGTCGTGCTCGAAGTTGCCGATGATGGTGAACCGCTCTGGATTGGAGATGACACTCGGATTGCCGGCGCCGTTGGTATCGTAATTATCGGTTTCCGCATTGAAGGGCCGATAGTCGGCCGGATCGAGCGAGTAGCTGCCACGCCCCACCCGCGTCGGGTCGGCGATCACATTGCCCAACCCAGTTACACCACCGATACGGCCGGGGCTACCGATGGAACTGCGCTCGTCGTAACCGCCGAAGCGACGGCGATCGCTGGTCGAGGTAATTTCCCGCTGACTCGCGCGGATTTCATCGCGCGTCATCCTGTTACCCAAGAAAAAGAATCGCGAGTTCTCGCTGTTGAAGCCACCGTAGAAATTCAGATCGGTGGTGGCGCCGCCGCCCTGCGTCGTATCGCCATAAGTGAGGTTCGCGCCGAGACCGTCGGCCGATGACTTGAGAATCACGTTCACAACGCCGGCCACAGCGTCCGAGCCATACACCGCCGACGCGCCGGACTTGAGCACTTCGACTCGTTGGATGGCGTCCGCCGGAATCGACAACGCGTTGGCCGGATCGTTGGCGGACAAGCGACGGCCATTCACCAACACCAACGTGTACTGCGCACCCAAAGCACGCAAGTTGACGAAGCCACGGCCGCCTTGGTCCTGTTCTGCCAGCGCGCCGCCGGTCATCGAAGGGTTGTTGGCCAGCACGTCGGACAACGAATTGGCGCCTGTCTTGTCGATGGATTCGGCGGTGATGACCTCAACCGGAGCGCCGCGTTTTTCCGGATCGACCGACGAGACGATGTTGGATCCGGTGACGACGACTTCTTCCAACTCCACATTGCGTGCGTCGAGCGCCGCCGTGGGCACATCGCCGCGAACCGGCACAGCGATGAGCATGGAACCCGTGGGCGCAATCGTCAGCTGCAACTTGGTTCCTTGTAGCAGCAACCGAATCGCGTCGGGGACGCTGAGATTGCCCCTCACTCCCTTGGTGGCCACGCCCTGAACCTGCTCGGGGCGATACACCAGGTCGGCGCCGGACTGTTTGACCAGCGTATTCAACGCCGTCACCAGATCGCCTGCGGGAATGTCGACGGAATATTGGGCAGTAGGCGACTCGGCAAACACCGTTTGCGAGACACCGTTGATGCCTAGCATCGCAATGGCCACCGCGGCTGCAATACGCATGATTCTTCTGCCCCTCGTTGTAATTGTCCGGTGCTCAATTAAGACGAGCGAGTGCGCCTCACCCCACACTCGTAGCAGAAAGTTGCCGTGAACTTGACTTAGTTTCCCTTGATCACGATGCGGTCGTCGCGCAGTTCAGTGCGGACTGGATAGCCATGTTCCAGTAACCAAACGAACTCATCGACGTTGGAAGAGCGGAAACTGCCAGCGATGCGCAACGCCGCGACCGAGGAATCATCGATGACGATCTTGCGCTGGTTGTAACGATTGAACTCGGCAATGGCGCTCGCGAGCGTCGTATCGCGAAACACGAGCACACCGCCGCGCCAGCTCACGTAGTCCAGCACTTCTTGTAGCGGCTTCTCTTGGACGATGACGCCCTCGCCCTTGGTTCGTGCGATCGTGCCTGCCGGCAAGGCGGTCATCGCCTGGCCAGCTTGATCTGTGTTCGAGACTTTCACCGCGCCTTCAGTCACCACGACCTGCACGTCATCGGCCACTCGCCGGACCGAGAACTTAGTGCCGACCGCGACGACCTGCCGATGTCCCGCGCTCACGATAAAAGGCCGAGCCGCATCCTTGGCCACTTCGAAATACGCTTCGCCCTGCGTCAGATTCACGCGCCGCTCTTGGGCCGTCACCTCGACGCGTAGTTCAGTGTCTGTATTGAGAGTAACCACCGAACCATCCGACATGGGCACCGAGGCGAGGCCGCCCACTGGCGTCGTGAACCGCCCCTGCTGCCAGAATGCAATCCAACTGCCCACACCGACGGCTATCAACAACGTGGCCGCGACCGCCCAGAGCGTTCGCCGCGTACCGGTCTTCTTACTAACGACAGGGTTGGCTTCGAAGAACGGCGACAACACCCACTGCCCCGGCGGCGGTGGCACGTCAGTAGCACAACCCGCGCCGAGCGCTTTGAGTCGTCTCGCCTCCTCCCAGCCATGCTCGATGCGCAGATAGGTCACATTGTTGAGCGTCGATGCGTTCAACCACTCATCGAACGCGACATCGTCAGCCGCCGTCCATGAACCCGAATCCCGCCGGGCCAACCAGTCACCCGCGGCTTCTTCGGCCCGTATCGCCTCACTTTTCATGGCGCTCTCCCTGCTCGATGTCGTTCTGCGCCGCCGAGTCGGCCCCGACGCGCGTCGCGCCCGGATCTCCACCCAGCATGTAATTGGTCAACAAACGACTTCCTTTGGACACATGTCGTTCCACCGTTTTCTCATCGACTCCCAAGCGCTGCGCCACCTCCTTTTGCGGCAGCTCCTGCACTCGGCGCAGCCAAACCACCTCGCGACACTTGGGCGGCAATAAATCAAAGCCACGGGCCAGACGTTTGATCTCGTCCCGTGCAATCACCCGGCGTTCCGTTGAGAGTTCATCCACCGAAGCGTGCAGCACTTCGCTATCGCCCACAGCTTCGATCGACACCACTCGCTCGCGGCGCAGTTTGTCGACCATCAAATGGTGAGCGGTCTTGAAAAGAAAGGCTTTGGCGGAGGACGGCCGCGCCTTGGTCGCCGCTTCAAAGACGCGGACGTATGTTTCCTGGCGCAAGTCGGTCAGTTCCTCCCGCTTGGGCCACACGCGAGCGAGGTAGCGCATGAGTGCAGCCTCATGGGCGAGGACCTCGCGCTTGAACCACGTTTTTAGGGGCTCTTCCACACGGCTAAGATACGCCTGGCAGCCAGGCACTGACAGCCCAAACCGCCCCTAACAGCAGCAAAGAATTTTTCGCGAACCAGTGTGGGATTTTCAGGCGCCGTTCGTCGTGGCCTGCTCTAGCCTTACAGCCGCTTGAATCCGAGCCCGTGAATACGGCCGCTGTCGATGCTGAAGCCGTTGACCTTGCCTTTGGCGTCGCGACTGAATTTGATACGCAACATCATCATCTCGGATGAATAGAACTCGTCCTTGCCCACCGGCAACAGCACTCCCGACATGCGCCGCATCGGCCAGACCAGCTTGCCGTCCTGGATCGACAGCGTTTGGGTCGAATCCACTTCGTCGCCGTGATAACTACCGGCGTATTCCTTGAGCTGCGCGGCGGTGAGCGTGATCGGTTTCGGCTCGGGCGGCATCTCGGATGCCTTTTTCTGCTCCGGCGGGCCGAGCTTGACGCCGTCCTGTTGCAGATAAAGGTCGGCGATTTTCCAGCTGATTTCTACTGGATTGATGTTGCCCAGGTTGCACAAGCAGATGACGCTCACGCGCTGCTCGGGGAAGCGCACCATCTGTGTACGGAACCCCAAGAAGCCGCCGGCATGATGCACGACCGGCACGCCGCGATAGGTCGCTGGAAACAACCCTGCCGCGTATTGAGTCTCGGTGCCGTCATCCAGCTTGCCCAGCGTGGTCATCAGTTTGGTGAAGCCTTTACCGCCCACCGTCTCGTCGTAGTAGTTCTGGTCCCAACGCGCCAGATCCTCGACAGTGGTCAGCAGGTTGCCATCGCCCACGGCATCAATGTTCTTCATGAGCTGGCGGACATTGCCCGGCGTCTTCTCCTCGTAGCTGATCACCCGGCCCTTGATGACTTCACGATGATCGTCGTCGAAGTGCGAGTGAGTCATGCCCAGCGGCTTGAAGATGTTGTCCTCGGCGAAACGGCGCAACGAGGTGTTGGTGACGCGACCGACGATCTCAGCCATCAACGCATAATTGGAATTGCTGTACTCCCATTTGCTGCCGGGGTCGAAGTTCAGATTCTTCTGCAGCGAAACCCAGCGAACGGCATCTGCGTTGCCGAACTCATCCTCGTGGCTGCGGCCGGCGTACAACATCAGCTCCAGATAGTCGCGCAGGCCGCTGGTTTGATAGACCAGATGCCGGACCAAGATGGGATGAGCGTAGCGAGGAACTTCGGGGATGAACTTGCGAATGTCATCGTCCAAGGACAGCTTTCCCTGGCGGACCAACAACATGATGCTGGCCGCCGCAAACTGTTTCGACGTCGACGCAATGTAGAACACCGAGTCAGTGGAAAGTTTGGTGCCCGTCTCCAGGTTGGCTGAGCCATAGCCACGCTTGTAAACCAGCTGTCCATCCTTGATCACGCCCAACGCGCATCCCGCAGAGTCCGGCTTGTCCCACTGAGTGAACAGCTCATCCACTTGCTTGGCGAACGGCGCAGGAACGTCGGCAACGGTCTGCGTCAGAGGCGCCGCGAACAGCAACGTGGCTACAGCAACAGAGAGCTTGTTCATCTTTAGAAGTTCGCACCCAAGTTGATACCCACCGTCCGCGGCCGCAATCGAACCGCATTGGGTTCGAACACATCCACCCAGGCCAGCGCTTTGCTATTGGTCAGGTTGTTGACGTAAACGCTGACATTGAAGCGCTCGAACTCGATGCCCGACTTGATGTTGACCTGGGAATAATCGCCGCCTTCCAACCCCTGCGAATTGATCTGGCCGTAGAAGCCACCCACATACGCCCAATCCAAGCGCGTGTAGCTTTCGCGTTCTCCCAGTTGATAGTCGTACTGCAGTCCGAGGCTCGCATTAACTTTCGGCGAGCCCGGCAAACGCGCACCTTTGGGACCCAGCGCAGGCACGGCAGACGTAAGTTTCGCTTCCGTGTACGACGCTGAGAAATCCGCACGCAGAGCAGGATGCAACAGATAGGAACCCTCGACCTCAGCACCGCTGGTCTCGGCCGAGCCGGCGTTCACCGTGAGACCGAAGCCGCAAGCCGCCTGGATGCCGAGGAACACAGGAATACCTTCCCACTTGGTGTGATACACGGAGGTATTCAACGACAGCCGTCGAGTCAGGCCCATGATCTTGCTGCCCAACTCGTAACTATCGAGCGAATCGGACTTGATGCGCGTGGAATTTCGCAGGCCCAGCTCGTCGTGGATACCGTCGCCATTCAAGTCGCAAGTCGAGGGAAACGGCGATGTCGGACTGCCGAGCCGAAAGCCTTGGGCCCATTGCAAGTAGATCATGGCGTCATCGCTGGCACGATAAGTCAGGTTGGCCTTGAAGTTGGTGCCGCTCTCATTGGAACGCAGCCTGACATCGGGAACGCCTGCGGTGAGCGCACCGACCTCGGAATTGTCCGTTCTTTGATCCACATCGTAGTCGTAGTAGCGAGCACCCAACGTCAGAGTCAGCTGCTCCACGATGTCGTAGCCGACTTCGCTGAACACCGCCTTCTGCTGGACCTGGTTGAAGGCGGTTTGCGAGCCCAGAAAATTGGTCGGCGTGGGATCGAAAGGATTCCGATCGGCCGCACCCAGCCAATACAGCAGATTGCTCGACTCCGCATCAGTGTCCTGGAAGAACACGCCGCCGACGATGTGCAACGGCCCCTGGAACTGCGACACGAAACGCAGTTCTTCGGAGAACACCTCGTATTCGGCTGGCACCAGATGCCCCACCGGCGTGGTCTCGAAGAACGTGCCTAGAAAATTACGCACGGTATCGGAGCGCTGCTTCACCGAGGACGTGGAGGAGCGCAGGCTGCCCCAGCCGAAATCGTAGTTGAGTTCCAGATTGGCGATTCTGAGCTCATCGTCCATGGACTCCTCACCGAAACCCGGCGACTGAAAGCGCACTTGCTGATAGTCACCCAGATTCAAATTGACCTCGGTGCGGCCGTCGACATGAGTTTTTTGATAGGTGTAGCTCAGGTTGGCCGAGAAATCCTCGCTCAGTTGCCACAGCGCCGAGAAGCGCGCGCCAGTGGTATCAGTTTCGCCACGATGCCGCTCGTCGAAAACGATGGCGCCGGCGGCAGCTGCAGCCGCAGCTTTATCCGCGTTGCTGGCGGCGACGTTGTCGATGTAGCCGCTGTCGTTGAACTGGTAACCCACCATGCGCACGGCAAACACATCCTGCACCACCGGCACGTTCAAATCGCCTTTCAGGGACTGATTGGCGCC
This sequence comes from Steroidobacter sp., assembly GCF_016790065.1. GTDB lineage: Bacteria > Pseudomonadota > Gammaproteobacteria > Steroidobacterales > Steroidobacteraceae > Steroidobacter. The sequence goes on along the minus strand of NZ_JAEUPY010000667.1, from coordinate 745 downwards.
GCCCAGACGGCTGGTGTTGGAAAAACCGATCTCGACATTGCCACCCAGGGTGGCGAGATCCGGTTTGTTTGGAATGATGCGCAAGGTGCCGCCCAGCGACCCCGAACCGTACAGCGTGCCCTGCGGCCCCCGCAGCAGCTCCACTCGCTCGATGTCCACCATCTTCAAATCGCTCGAGCCGTTGCCGCCGCCTGCACTACTGCCCAGTCCGGTGATCGGCGTCTCGCCGAAATACGTGCCCACCACCTTGCCTTCGAGCTGCGGATCGGCGGTCACACCTCGCACGATGATGGTATTGCGACCGGCACCGTAGTCGATGAAGTTCACACCCGGCATGGTGCGAAGGAAATCATTCATGTCGACGAGATTGCGCTTCTCCATCGCATCCTGCCCGTAGGCCGAGATGCTCATGGGCACATCCTGGATACTCTCGGAGCGTTTCTGCGCCGTCACTACGATTTCATAGAGCACGTCGTTCTCGGTCTTGTCTGCCGCAGAGGAACTGCGCTCCGCCGGTGCCGCGCGAATGAGCAATACGCCGCTCGGAGTTCGATTGGCTTGTAATCCGGAGCCGGCCAACAACAATCCCAACGCCTGCTCGGTGGTATAGGCGCCGGAAATTTCCGGGCTCTGCTTGCCTTCGACCAGCTGCTGCGAAAACAGAATCTGTTCGTTAGCTGCTATCGACAGCGCTTTGAGCGCTTCAGACAAAGGTTGCGTGGGGATGGCGAGGTTGTGAGTGATG
>NZ_JAEUPY010000653.1 GCF_016790065.1 Steroidobacter sp. | reverse complement strand
CCCCTGCCGCCGCTCAATTGGCAATTCGCCACTGACACGCTCAGATTTTATTTTTATAGGGAATTTTATAGAGGCGGAAATTTCTTAGTCGCGCTGAGTTCGTAACTCGGGTTGGCAGAGTTTATTTTATAGAAAGTGGGAGAAAGAACCGAGACTTGGGGTGAACCCTGGCGTGAACTTTAAAGAACCTTTTCGATTCACTCAGCTCATCGAGTCCGACTCTCGGTACGGCGTATCACCGATTTATCAGCGATCGGTGGGTCAATGGACCTCGCCTGTATTTCGCCGGAGAAGCGGCGAAACTCAGCCCGATTGCATTCCTGGGGATTACAGCGGGCCGCAATCGCCACTCAGAGACGTGTAGACATCGTTCGTGATGCCATTCGAGCTGGCACAGTCGGGCCGCGGGAGTAACAATTGGCATGCGTGCCGGACAAGTGTTCTCGGATTGGTCGAACTTTGTTCGCGCGATTGGGCGTGATCGTAGGAATGGTTTGGACGCAAACGCACTTTCGGAGAAGTACTCGGGTGCCTCGATTCGCTGGACGGGAACGATCCGCAAGAATCAGATCCAAGATCAGTATGCTCCGGGTATACAGATGGACATGCCGCGCGTCGAGGTTTCACTAGGCGGCGGGCGAAAGCTCGTTGCCGACTATGTGTTTCTAAACGTGAGCAGCACAGGAAAAACGAGTTGGACAACAGTGAGTGCTCACATGGAAGTTCAATTCAAAGCGCGCATCAGAACTGCTGCCAGTCTATTTTTACCGGTGAACGTAGAGACATTTCCAGGCGACTCTGAAGAAGTTCTGACGTTAGCGCTTGAGCAGGCTTTGCCCATCGAGACTGTGACCGACTGAAGCAACCAACCATGCAGATGTGTGTCACTGCGGGTCGTCGTTCTTCGTTTACGTGGGTACTTAGCGTCGGGGAGGTAAGGCAATGGCCAGTCAACGAGATAGGCGTTGGTGATGCATTGAGATCTCGCTATGGGGGCCGCCACTCGACAACCCGTCGAGTGGTCAGTGCGCTACGTGATCGGGGCATGTTGCTAGAGATCGAGCGCAGTGGCGACCATCACGATGGGGGGGCGCAGTGCTTTTCACCTTAATTGAGTTTTCATTCTGCGATTTCGGTCTACTCGGCGCGCCGCCAACCTTCACGGCCGTGTCGAACGCGAACGGTGAAGATGTCCCCGCTGTCATCGACTGTATAGATGACGATGCGAGACTCGATCGGATGAATGCGCACGGCGGCCTCTGGGTTTTCTGCCAGGAATCGGAACTTTCTCTCCAGCAGGTCATGATAGTGCTGCGCTTGCTGGACGCCGAACTCCGCTACGCCATACATGTAGGTGGCGATGATGTCCTCTTCGGCCTTGCGGCTTAGCCGATAGCGCCTCACTGGGAGGGTTTGTTTGTTGCGCGTAACTTGCTGCGGGCGGCCGCCTTCAGTACATCTATTGATCGGCGACAGACGCCGCTGTCGATTCCTTCAGTAACCATCGCCTGGATGTGCGCGATCTTCGCGGTCTGTTCTTGATCGCTCCGGATTAGGTGGCGCACGTAATCGCTTGCGTTGGCATAGCGGCCCGAACTAGCTTGCTGTTCGGCTCACTGCTTCATGCTGTCGGGAATCGAGACATTCATCGTGGTCATGGGTAAAACCTCTTGAAGGGCTCCTGCGAAGCGCGGCCGCGGCAGGTGAAAAGCGAGGTCGTGAGCGGAAGGAATGCCATTCGGGATCGCCAGCTAAGCTTGGCCGTGGTGCAAGCAGGTCGCGATGGTTTCGATCGCTCCGATGTCGTCTCGTTAGTCGCAAGTGCTAGATAGCTAGCACGGCCGCCAACGCATCCCGTTGTTCAGCGAATTTGGTTGTATTCTTATCCCGAAGCTGTTCGGAGTTGCCAACGATGTGTGCCTAACACCGGAAGGCAAGTACTGGGAGGGCGCGGTGCAGGACCCGGATGTGTTCGTGGCGACCGATCGAGCGGCGCTTCGCGAGGGCGGCGATTTACAGTTAGAGACAGCCGTGCGAGAGTTGCTGAAGCAGCTATCCTGACGACTTTGAGGAGAGGTTGAAATACAGGGTGGAGTCGTGCTCAGTCAAGTCGACTATATCGAAGCAGTCAACGACACCGGGAACCGCGCTGACTTTCAGTGGCGATCCCACTGACGCTCAACTGTGAGTTCGCCACAGACAGGAATTTCTGTCGAAGCGGGCAGGGCTCTCGATGGTGTGTATGAGCCTGCTGCTGCCGGCGCCTGTTCGCGAAGTCATTCGCGTCCATAAACGTTCGATGTGTGCAAAGCCTAACCAATGAAACACGCGCTGTTTGGGATGATCGCGCTCGCGCTGTCGTTGAGTGCGCGGGCACAACAGCTCGTGACCGACGTATGGGTTCACGATGTGCCCGGTCCGCCACAAGGCGATTTCTGGGATTCGACGATCTCCAGCGCTCTCGGTTTGTTTTCCGGGAAAGCGGGCATCTATCCGGATGTCACCGTGTGTATGCGGCCGTTCGCGGGCGGCGATCGTTCTTGCACCTCCGTATGCGTCGATCTGCAAGGGGACGCGACCCTGGGCGGCGATGGCAAGAGCACCGCGTGCCGGCGGTCGCTGCGGGTGACGCTGCCTGCGCAGGATCCGCGCCTCCAGATCGAAGTGCTGGAGATGGACAATGTGGAAAGCACTCCACGCGTGCACGCCATCATTGCTCAGGTCGGTGTGACGGATGCTGCAGCCTGTCCGCATGCGAAGCCATGTCGGATGGATCTGCCAACAGGTCCCCTGGTGTTGAGCTTTGCTACTCAATCGGTCAAGCCTGCCCAGGCGAGTCCTACCGTCCAGACCGACGCCGCAGCCTCGTCACCGCCAGCGAATTGCGAGCCGCCGTCGCGGAGCTGGACCGATTGGAACAAGGGCTTGCATGGCCCCTACAAGAGCGCCGATGAAGCCATGGTGAGCGATGCCGCTGGTGCCCAAGCATGGAGGAACACCGGACCCCGTGCGACACTCTGGGGAGTGAAGGACGTAGAGTGGGGATTTGTAATCCTTCGTGATCGCCGCGACGGCACGAAGTACTACACCACACCGCCCGTTCGCAGTAGTTCTCAAACGAGCCAGCCGAAGTTGCAATGGGTGGACTACCTCGCCAGTCTGGGCAAGGCGTTCGACGGCTCATGCGCTCGCATCCAGGACTTCATCATCGCTGCCAACGTCCATACACATCCGTTGTCGCCGTTCTGGGGCCTGATACCTTCCATCAATAATTTTTCCATGAATGATTTTGCGCAGGCAATCCAGCTCAAGAATAAATACTACCCACCCGACAACACTGATGTGATCCGGATCGGTTCCACCGACCATCGGATCCAGACTCGTCTGCTGGTGCCTGACTTGGAAAGAATCTACATGATCAACGCGAACGACGGCATCGTCTTTACGTTCGCGCCACGTAGCGGCGATCCAAAAATCGAGGATAGCCAGATTGTCACGGACGCTGTCGCTGTGCTCTACAACGAGATCTGGAGGAAGTACGCCCGCGACAAATCTCGTGTGTGGGCGGTCGGCGTCTATCAGTAGGTGAGACAGCAATCGATGTCGCGGAACACGAAGCGGACATTGGCTGCAACCGTGTATTCGTCCTGTCGATGTGCGGAACACGTTCGACGTGAGTCGCCCTGGACATCTTGAAAGTCGCCGGCGCGGAGCCAATCAAACGCAAGGCCTCGCAATGGGCCATGGACATTATCGACTTTGCCAATTCGAACGCCGTAGTTCTGAGTCGGTCGGGCTGTACTTGCTCGGATGTTTCGCTCCATCCAGCCGTTTCAATTTCTCCTGGCGCTACTTGCCGGCTGGATCAATCGTCGACAGCTTGACGCTATCGAGTCTTTGAAGGCGGAGAATCGATGGCTGAAGGAGCGACTCGGCGGCCGCCGCCTTCGCTTCACCGATGCCGAGCGCCGTCGACTCGCGCACAGAGCATATGCGTTGGGTCGCAAGGCGCTCAGCGAATTCGATACGTTGGTCACGCCTGACACGCTGATGCCGTGGTATCGGACGTTGGTCGCACAGAAATGGACGTACACGCATCGCCGTGGGTCCGGGCGGCCCCGAACGATCCAGGTGATTACTCAGCTCATTTTCGTGCTGGAGAATCGATCCTGGGCCTATGCGCGAATTCAAGGTGCGCTGGCCAACTTAGGGCACGACGTTGGTCGCGGGACGATCGCGAATGTACTGAGCGAACATGGCATCGATCCGGCGCCTGAACGGGGGAAGCCCACGTTGTGGTCGACCTTTCTCAAAGCACACTGGGACAGCATAGCAGCCACCGACCTCTTCGCGGTCGAGGTCCTCACGCTGCGCGGCCTAGTGACGTACTACGTTCTTTTCGTGCTCGACTTGGCGAGTCGGAGGGTGAAGATTGCCGGGGTCACCTCTCATCCGGACGAACTCTGGATGATGCCGATGGCGCGCAATCTCACTGACGACGAGGAGCCGTTCCTTCGGCACACGCGTTTCCTGATCATGGATCGAGATGCGAAATATTCCGCAGCTTTCCGCGCGGCACTGACTCGGGAGCGCATTGAGCCGATCCGACTACCGCCGTGATCACCAAATTTTAACGCGTATGCGGAGAGATTCGTACGATCAGTGAAGACGGAGTGCACCGGGCGAATGGTCTTCTTCAGGACTACCACTGTCGCAGAATTCCTGGCCGGCGCCCACTCATGACCTGAAAGCCGGGAAACGAAGTACCGCTGGCTCTTCCCGCCGAAGCGTCGGTGTACGGCGCCGTCACCGTCGGCAAACATTTTCGAACCAGGTTGCTGCTACCCGGGCTTCATTGGCACATACAGTCGACTGACAGTCGCCAGAGGATCGAAATGCTGTGGGTTATGAGTGCGCAGCAATTCGGCGAACGCAGCCGAGCTTATGGCGGGACTGCAGACGAAGCCCTGGTACTGATCGCAGCCGAGCGACTTCAGAGCATCCAACTGCTGCTCGGTCTCCACGCCCTCGGCGATGACCTTCAACCGCAGGCTGTGTGCCAGCGAGATGATGGCGGTGACGATGGCGGCATCCTCTGGGTTGGCCACCATGTCCTTGATGAAGCTACGATCGATCTTGAGCTTGTCGAGTGGGAAGCGCCGCAGGTAGTTCAGGCTCGAATACCCCGTGCCGAAGTCGTCGATGGAGATATGCACGCCGAGCCGGCTGAGTTGCGCCAAGATGGCGGCGGAGCCTTCGGCGTCGTACATCACCGCGCTCTCCGTCAGTTCAAGCTCAAGCAGACGCGGCTCGAGGTTGGCGCTGACGAGCGCGGCGCGCACCACCTCGACAATGTTCTTCTGGCGGAATTGCTGTGCGGACATGTTGACTGCGATTCGCACGGGCTGTCCCGCGAGCTGCCATTGGCGAGCCTGCTTGCACGCCTCTCGCAGCACCCAATCGCCAATCTGCAGAATCAGGTTGATTTCTTCGGCGAGCGGAATAAATTCGGCCGGCAGCAGTTCGCCTCGCTGTGGGTGTCGCCAGCGAATCAGCGCCTCGGCACTACCGATCCGGCCACTTACCAGATCGACCTTGGGTTGATAGTGAAGCACGAACTCCTTGCTAGCTAGCGCCCGGCGCAAACCATTTTCCAGTTCCAGCCGTTCCAGCGTGTACGCGTTCATCGAGGGAGCGAACACCGCAAAGTTGTTGCCGCCGACTTTTTTGGCGTAGTACATGGCCGCATCGGCATTCTTCAGCAGCTCATCGCCGTCGCTGCCATCGCTGGGATACATCGCGATGCCGATGCTCGGCGCCGTATGGATTTCCACCGTGAGGATGCGGAAGGGTTGCGTGAAGCAAGAAATCACACTGCGTGCGACCTGCTCTGCATCGGCCACGCTCGAGATTTCATCGGCGATGAGCACGAACTCATCGCCACCGGTGCGAGTCAGTGTGTCGGACTTGCGCAGCGTGGCCTGCAGGCGACGTGCCACCTCTTGCAGCAGTTGGTCGCCGCCGTGATGACCGAGCGAATCATTGATCATCTTGAAGCGGTCCAGATCCATGACCAACACCGCGACGCGGCCGGTGCGTCGTTCGGCATGGGCAATGGCCTGGGCGAGTCGGTCTTCGAGCAGCACCCGATTGGGTAGGCTGGTCAGCGGATCGTGGGTGGCCATGTGCTGCAGGCGGGAGTTTACGTCCTCCAGCGCGGCCGCGTGTCTCGCGCGGGCATCGAGGTGCGTGTGGTAGAAGATCAGGATCATCGTGATCAGCAGTACGCCGAGCGCAAAGCCGCCGACCAGCAGCGCCAGCCAGTGACTGTTCGTGTCCGTGGCGCCGATACAGTATGAGCCCGGCGCGAAGCGTGCAGCCGCCATGCCGGTATAGTGCATGCCGACGATGGCGCAGCCCATGACTATGGCCGCGGCGAGACGATAGCCGAACAGGCGCAGGTTGGATTCGCTGCGCAGAAAGCAGAACAGAGTCAGCGCGACGAAGGATGCACCAACGGCGATGACGACAGAGGCCAACAGCAGCAGCGGCTCATAGCTGATGCCCGGCACCACCTGGATCGCGGCCATGCCCGAATAGTGCATGGCCGCGATGCCGAGCCCCATGATGAAAGCACCCATCGAGAGGTGTTGCAGGGTTACGCGAGCGCGGCTTGCAATGCCCAGAGCGAAACCGGAGGTAATGATGCCGACGGCTAGCGAGGCAAGCGTGGTGATCGGGTCATATGACAGCGCAATGGGCAGCGAGAACGCGAGCATGCCGATGAAGTGCATCGACCAGATACCCACGCCCATCGCAAACGCGCCTCCGGCTTGCCACCAGCGCGCATACTTCGGCGGCAGTCCGGCTACGCGTGCGGCCAGGCTCAGTGCGGTGTACGAGACGCAGATGGCTACCAGCAGTGACAGCACGACGAGCCAGGGATTGTATTGACCGGTCATGGTGCACGCACCGCCGGTCGTCGTGCGAACAGCGATTCGTAGTTCCGTATGATCTGATTGTTTTCGGTTTTCGACATCTGATCCAGCCCGTCATGATCCGTTGCAAGCGATGGGCGCACCGCTGACCCAACCGACCTTGCCACGATGCCGCTGACCATCCTACGGATGACATCACAGTTGGGGATACAGACAGCCGCTTACTGGGTGAAATGGTTGGAAAGACCAACCATTTCTGGTCACACTAGAGTCTGACGTGAACTCGATCCGATGAGTCATCACGAAGTTGCTTTGTCGCACGGCATACTTCAAGTGCGCCAACCGCCATGCTGCGACCTATGGGTGGTAGGTCAACGGCAACGGAGGCGGGTCTGAAACAATCAAATAGTTAGTGGCGTAGCGGCTGTATTGGTCGTCGGTGTAAGTGCGCAGACTATGTCTCGGGCACCATGGGAGTGCGGTTGCTGTTGAAGCACGTCTGCTTTGGTGCGGGTTTGGCTGAGCCGCTCTCTGCGAGTGACTTCGGAACATTGGACTTCGGCATAGTGTCAGCATCTTCGCCGACGGCCATCAGGTTGCTTACGCGCTTTCCAACGTGATGGCGCCGCGGCTCAAACCGGCGTCGACTCAATCCACTTCAAGCACCGGGAATCCAGCTTCGTGAGAAAGATTGGGCGTCGACCAGCGCATTCCATTAAGGCTCGCGGTCCCGTGGCTCAAGCCCGTAGTATCCAATTATTCGAACTGCTTGCTTCAGTCGGGCGGGCGCGCGCGGGATGCGTTGTATCTCGCTATACTGATGACGATGCATTGCTCCATCCAGCCGCTGCAATTCCTCCTGACGCTGTTTGCTGGCTGGATCAATCGTCTACAGTTCGAGGCGATTGAGTATTTGAAGGCGGAGAATCGATTGCTGAAGGAGCGACTTGGCCGCCGACGCCTTCGATTCACCGATGCCGAGCGCCGTCGACTCGCGTACAGAGCGCATGCGTTGGGTCGCAATGCGCTCAGCGAACTCGATACGTTGGTCACGCCCGACAAGCTGGCGCGGTGGTATCGGGCGTTGGTCGCACAGAAATGGACGTACACGCCGCCAGATCGGCGAAACACGAGCTGCTGGCTCGTGGCTGGACGATACGCGTCGGGTCTGGAACTCAGGTCATGCCTGTGCCGTATTTAGTTTAGCCGGGATCATGCCACGCAGGCTGCCTGATCGGATAACCGACCTCCGCCTCTACGAAGTATTAGCCACGGAATTGCAGTGGCGCCTTGAAATTGCATCCTGATATGGGTTCGCGCATCGTGGGCGCCGGCGCCTGCGTGCTGAACTCCTCGAAGGAACTGGTACCGGTTATAACCATCGGCTCCGATCCACCAGTGCCTCGGCCACAAGGTGAATAAAGCCGGGGGCGTTCTGATTCCGACGCAGAGCCCCACAGAAGTTTCGCTTACACGAGCAGTAGCCGATGTTCTTCCGCCACTGATAGCAAAACGATCACTTGGATTTTCCCGGTTTCATCTTCCGCAGTGATGAACGTAACGTTACTCGCTGACCCAGCGCGCTGGCGGATCATCAGCAATCCCATTGCCCGAACGCGTCCGCCATCTGTTGAAGGCTTCGATGAAGCCGTTCTCCGTCGGTTTT
>NZ_JAEUPY010000541.1 GCF_016790065.1 Steroidobacter sp. | reverse complement strand
GTTCTCTTCTCACAGCAAGGCTACTCGGCGAGGCTATTGGGCGAGGCTACTGGGCCGTGTTGCCGCCATCCACGAGCAGCAGATGGCCAGTAATGTAAGACGATTCGCGGGAGGCCAGGAACAGCACCGCGGCAGCGATTTCCTGCGGCTCGGCGAAACGCTTCATTGGAATGTGCGCGCTCGCCTGGCTGATGGCTGCGGCACGTCGATCGGCGTCGCTGTCCTCGAACTTGTGCAGCCAGCGATCAACGAACGTGTCACCCGGACAGACTGCGTTCACTCGAATGCCCGCGGCAGCATGATCGAGTGCCATGGCCTTGGTCATCATGGCGACCGCGCCCTTGCTCATCACGTAGGGCAGCGCGTTCTGTCCGCCGACAATAGCCCAATCGGAGGCGTTGTTAACGATGGCGCCGCTGCCCTGGCGTTGCATGTGTGGAATCGCCAGCCGGCACATGCGCCACACCGAGGTGACGTTGATGTCGAGCGTCGATTGCCACAGATCCTCGGCGGTCGTCAGCGCCGTGCCGCGGCTGACGATGCCCGCGTTGTTGAATAGGACATCGATGCGGCCAAACTCCTCGATCGTGGTGTTGATGGTTCGTTCGCAGTCCTCGAGGCGAGTGTGGTCGGCTTCGACAAAGACACAGCGTGCGCCCACCGTGGCGCATTCGGCTTGCACCTGTTGGCCCAATTCTGCGCGCCGGCCGGTGAGCACCAGAGCAGCCCCTTGCTTGGCAAAGGCCAGCGCGGCGGCCTTACCTATGCCGGAGGTGGCTCCGGTGACGATGACTACTTGATTCGCGAATTGGTCGTTCAAAGTGGTGCTCCTCGGGGTCCGACCAGCAAGGATCTCAGAAAGTCGAGGCGACTCGAATGCCAATGAGGCCCCAGTCGGTGTTCGACGAACACCACGAACGGCCTGCGGACGTGCAGAATAGCGAGGCGCCATGGCAGTACCGCTCAGGAGCACCGGCCGATGTCGGAAGATCGCTTGCAACAGTCGTCGGTGACGACTCCGCTACCGTCACGCAAGGCGCTGCCACCTTTCGAGGCGCTGCGCGCCTTCGATGCGATCGCGCGTTTGGGGGGAGTGCGCCGTGCCGCGGAGTATCTTTGCCGCGATCACGGCGTCATCAGCCGGCACCTGCGAACCATCGAAGAATGGACCGGCACACGCCTCATTGACCGCACGCCCGGCGGTGCCGTCCTCACAGCCGATGGCCTGCGCTATCACAAGATCGTGGCTGGCGCGATGGATGCCATTGCCAACGGTACCGTAGATCTGATGAGGCGGGGTGACAATCACCGCTTGCGTATTCGCTGCATGCCGGGGTTCGCACTGAACTGGCTCTCTGCGCGGCTGGGTGACTTCGAACGCTCGCATCCAGGGCTCGATCTTGAAATTCGGCCCACCGATCGCAGTCCTGACCTGCTATCGAACCATGCGGACGTCGACATCCGCTTCGTCGCCGAATACGGCGTGCAACTGGAGATTCCGCCAGAATGCCGCAGTGTCGAGTTCGCGAGTTCGCCCATCGTTGCCGTAGCAACGCGTGACTACTTGGCTCGATTTCCGCAGATCCGTGAACCGCGCGATCTGTTGAAGCATCAGCTGATGCATGAAGACAACTTCGATCGTTGGCGCAACTGGCTGGCGAGCCATCATGTCTATGACGATGCAGAGCTCACGGGGCCGCGCCTGTGGCAGGGACATTTGACGCTCGACGGTGCGCGGCATGGGCGCGGCGTGGCGCTCACAAACTACCTGTTGGCTGCGGATGATCTAAAAAATCGTAGCTTGGTCGAGATTGGCAGCGAGTTGCCGAGCTTCATGCCGCGGGCCCTCGGAATTTGGCACCTGATTACCAAGCTAGATCGCACCGACGCGTCGCCTGTCCGTCATTTCCGCGAATGGTTACTCAGTGTGGTTCGCAAGGAACATCCACAGCTGGTGCCGCCGACTTGATTTAGCTGCGCTAGCGGTGAGCGCCATACACCGCTGCCTCCAGCATACGCACCCGGCTTCCATCAGCCATTGGCTATATCTGCGTCACCCACTGACGCAACCCGATGGAACAATCGATGAAGCTCTACCGTGCCTTGCCCTGCATCGTCGCCACGATCCTCGCGCTTCCCGCCGTGGCAAGCGCCGGCGCTGGAAAAACCTGGGTGGCATGTGCCACAGCCACCAAAGCAACGAGCTGTGGCTTTACGGGCAACGGCGCGATACAGGCTGCGATCGATGCCGCTGTCGACGGCGATACGGTCCTCGTGAAGGCTGGAACCTATGTGCCCGAGAAAACGCGCGATGTGACGTTTCGGGACGAAGACAACAACGTGGTCATTCGCGCCTTCATCGCGATCGAACACAAGTCGCTGACGCTGCGCGGCGAGCCCGGCGTAGTGCTGGATGGTCGCGACGGTGTGCCGTCTGCCGCCATGGGGATCAAAGGTGCGCAAGTAAATATCAGCCACATCGCGATTCGTGATTTCAAGTTGGCCAGCAAGGAAGATCCGGTTTACGACGGCCACGGCACTTACATCATCGACTCCCTCGCTACGCTCGAAGATGTCAGCATGGAGCGGCTACCGAAGATGGGGCTGAGCGCACGTGGCACCAGTGCCGTCAGTGCGACGGGCATGCGCATCATCGATGGTCACGTGGGTGTGTTCGTTCGCGAATCGGCGCAATTGCGACTGTGTAACTCCATCGTCAGAAACAACGAGGCAGGCGTCGGCGCCGCTGCCAACGGCTCAGTGAGACTCTATAATTCCGTCGTCGCTGGCCACTCGAAAAGTGGCTTGGGATTTAGAGGGCAATCGACGGTCTACGTGACCAACTCGATCATCGTCAATAACAAACCGTTTGGAGTCAGTGCCACCGACAGCGCTCATGCGTGGGTCCGTTACAGCGTTTTGTTCGGCAACGAAGCAGCAACCAACACTCCGCCAGAAAAGGATCAGCTCAACCTGGGGGCGGGCATCGTCGAACGCGATCCCCAGCTCGACGCCCGCAGCCTCCCGGCGAGTGCGGTAGCCGCGATGCTGGTCGGCGATCCGGAAGTGCATGTCTACCGCGGCGGCGCGGCGGGCTCCCGGCTCGGTTTGCAGAACATCGCCGGTTGCGCGCAGGCGCTCTAAGCAAAACATCACATTTGCGGAAGGCGCGGATCGCCATCGCGCCTGACCATCAACAATGAATCATGCAGCGATCTCGAACGTGGCCGGGACTGATATCCCGGACGCCTCGGCCCAGCAACGGCTGCGAGCCATTTTCGGTGGTTCGATTGGCAACCTGATCGAGTGGTACGACTGGTACGCCTACGCCGCTTTCGCGATCTATTTCGCACCGAGTTTTTTCCCGAAGAGCAATGACACGGTTCAGTTGCTCAACACCGCGGCGATATTCGCCGTGGGTTTTTTGATGCGGCCGATCGGTGGCTGGGTGTTGGGTCGCTATGCAGACCGGCGTGGCCGCAAAGCGGCGTTGACACTGTCGGTCACGCTGATGTGCTTTGGGTCACTGATCATCGCAGTTACGCCGACCTATGCGTCGATCGGCATCGCCGCTCCTGCCTTGTTGCTGGTTGCCCGCTTGCTGCAGGGATTCAGCGTCGGCGGCGAATATGGCACCAGCGCGACCTACATGAGCGAAATCGCTACCGAAGGCAACCGCGGTTTCTACTCCGGAATTCTCTACGTCACGCTGATCATGGGGCAGTTGCTGGCACTGGCGGTGCTGATGGTGCTGCAATTCGCGGTGCTCGATGCGCATCAACTCGAATCCTGGGGCTGGCGAATTCCGTTTGCCATCGGCGCCGTGGCGGCGCTGGCCGCACTGTATTTGCGGCGTAACTTGGTCGAAACCGACGCGTTCCAAAAGAAGTCCGCGGCCCCCGAGGCGGGCCAGCTGAGCCTGTTGCTGCGCTACCCGCGCGAAGTGCTGATCGTGATCGGGCTGACGATGGGCGGCACGCTGTTTTTCTACACATTCACGACTTACATGCAGAAGTTTCTGGTCAACACGGTTGGCCTGAGCAAAGGCGAGTCGACCCTGGTGTCGAGCGCCAACCTGCTCGTGTTCATGTTGCTGCAACCAGTGATGGGGGCGCTGTCGGATCGCATCGGCCGACGCCCGATGCTGATCGTGTTCGGCGTGCTCGCGTTGTTTGCAACCGTCCCGCTGTTGTCGGCGCTGGAGCAGGCGCGCGACGCCTGGACAGCTTTCTTTCTGATCCTGATCGCACTGACGATTTCGTCGCTGTATAGCTCTATCAGCGCAGTGGTGAAGGCCGAGCTGTTCCCAGTGGAGATTCGCGCACTCGGTGTCGGTTTGCCCTATGCCATTACTGTCTCGCTGTTCGGCGGCAGCGCCGAGTACATCGCGCTATGGTGCAAGTCTATCGGGTATGAAGGACTGTTCTACTGGTACGTGACGGCCTGCGTGTTCTGTTCGTTGCTGGTGTACATTTTCATGCGAGAGCCGCAACGCGAATCGCGAATTTAATGCGTGGGGGCCATGCTCGTTACTCATTCGCGCCAAACGGCGCTGACGCGTGCCGGCCGCGACAATGCCTGACAGGATTTGATCCTCGTTGCAAGAAGGGAGCGAGCAGTCATCAGTTTGAGGCGATGCTCGATTTTTAAGATCACGAAATGTCGCTCAAGGCGCCGGCGCGGCCCAAGGACGCAAAGGGAATGTTATCGCCCCGGTATCGATCGCCGGCTGTGTCTGCCTATTCTTCAGTCTGCCGGAGTCGACCCGAACCTTCTTTTTTACATGGAACGTTGCCGGCTTGGCTTGGTATGCAGTGGTAACTGGCTAGGGCGGATGGTCTTCTTCAGCAGATCATCGCTTGAGCGCGTTGACGCAGTACGTGGTGAACTACCACGAAGAGCGTAATTATCAGGGGTTGAATAATCTCCTCCTGAAGGATTCCAATCGCCCTATCCATCGAGGTGGTCAAGTAGAGCGCCGGGAGAGACTCGGTGGAATGCTCAACTTCTACTATTGAGAAGCGGCGTGACGCCTGAATTTTCAGACACTACGGGGTCTCGCACGGGTTGCGGATTTCGTGAAGAGCATCGACCGTTGAGTGCGGCCGGGATCCCCGCCGCTCCCTGTCAGGGGCCGCACTGAGTTTCATCCCGTCAGGTTGTAACGACTGATCTTGTTGTACAGCGTCTTGCGGCACACGCCTAGAAAGTTCGCGGTGCGGCCACGATGAAACCCGTGGCGCCATAACGCGTCGAGGATGATGTCGCGCTCCGACGTCGGGAGGGGCAACTTGGCCATGGGCGCGTCGAGAAGATCGGTCACGGCGCGTTCATCGACACGCGCGCCAGTGTCGGCGGCGAGTAACCGTGTTGCGAAAGAGCGTAGTTCTGCGAGGTTCCCCGGCCACTGATGCGTCTGCAGCCTGCGCAGCGCGGCGGGCGACAGTGTAGGCGCGGCATGCTTGCCGGCGCTGATCTCCGCCACCAGCACGTTGAGGATCTCTTCGAGATCCTCGACATGTTCGCGCAGCGGCGGAATGCAGAGTTCGCGGGATTCGAGTTGCCGATGCAGCTCGGGGTCGAGGGTGTCCTGTTCGAACAGTCGCGCGATCGGCTGCGAGGAAATGAACAACACCTGCAGCGCGCCCGTCCGCTCGCGCTTGCCGCCCACCGGACGGAAACGACCGCGTGCCAGGAACCGGGCGATACGACGCTGGATGTGTTTGGAAACATGTTCGAGGCCTCGGATGACGAGACCCGGCACGTCCGGTCTGGCGGCCGCGCCCCGCGCGGCGCGATTGCCGGCGTCGGCGTGGCCGAAGATCGCCATGAGCATGCGTTGCGTTGACATCTCACTGGCATCCAACGTGACCAGGCGACTCGAATCGCCGCCCGACAATCGAAACAACGCTTCGGCGGTGAGCTGGCGGCGACTGCCGCGTTCGCCGCTGATGACGAACGCGGGTCCGCCCGAGGTGCGTAGGAATCGGTTCGCGGCTTGCAGGAACGCGATCATGCGTGACGATCGCCCCACCACGCCGAGCGACTTGCCCAGCTCGAGCAACTCGCGGTCGTGCTCCGCGCTGCGACGATTCGCCGCGGCCGCTCCCTTGAAACGAAGCGTTTGGTTGATCACCGCGTCTTCCAGCGGCAGGCGGTCGATGCTCGAACCGCCGACATAGCCTCTGATGTGTGCCGCCCGATAGATGGGCAGCAGGTCCTCGGTGCTCTCGATGGGACCGCCTTCGAGCAGCAACAGCGTCTGCGGATTCTCCCGCTGAACGACCTTGGCGATCTCCCGCATCAGCATCGCGGCTTCCGATAAGGTGACGTTGCTCCGTGGGCCGCGACGGCCGCCGGAGGTCCAGCCGATATCGAAGCAGATCATGTCGCAGCCGGCGGTCGCGGCTTGTCGGGCCTGCGCGCGCGTGCGAACGTGAGCGACGCTCCATAGGTCGAGCAGTCGAGCGGCGCCGAGCAGCTCGAGTTCCTTGCGGAATCCCAGGCCGCAGCGATCCATCGCGGCGATGACCTCATCCGGATAGTGAACCACCGAGGGGAAGTTCATGATGCCATCGAAGCCCAGTTCGGCGACGTGGCGCGCGATGTCGGCAGCGGAGCGATCGGGCGACATGGCCGAAGCGCCGAAGAACACCGGGATGGAGCACCGCCCCAGGAACTCCGCGGGACCGAAGCTCTCCACGAATGTATTGGCATCGCGAATGGGTAACATGCAGGCCACCGAGGCGGTGCCCATCAGGCGCAGCCGCCCGGCATTGAGGGCGAGCACGAAGTCCGCGCGGCCATGCTCGGCCGCTTCGGCGAACAAGCCCGATCCCACGGCCGCGCCCACCAAGAATTCATCGCGCGCGTGCACTTCTAGAAAGCGCTCGCGCAGCTGTTGTCGTCTGCTGGTCATCGAACACCGGTTCGCAATGGTTGAAAGTTGCCACGCCGCGCCTGGGCAATCCACGCTCGAGAAGGCCCGGGGCAGGGAAGTTGCTGCGGTAACCGGGCAGTTACCCAATCCTACCCAACCTTGCCGAGGCCTGTCCCATACAGCCGACCGCCGCTGCATATAATTTACGAGAGTATGTCAGCCACGTCGTTACCACCCGCGCTCGCCTATGTCATTGGTACGTTCGATACCAAGGCGACCGAGTTGCGTTATCTCGCTGAAGAGTTGCGACGGCAGGGAGTCCGCGCGATCACGGTCGACGTATCGACGTCCCGGGCGGAGTCTGCAGAGACCATTGCGCCGCTCGAGGTCGCGCGACATCACCCGCAGGGAACGGAGGCCGTATTCACGGGTGATCGAGGTTCGGCGATCGCAGCGATGTGTGTGGCGCTGGAACGCTTTCTACTGAGTCGAAGCGATGTCGCGGGCGTGATTTCCGCGGCAGGTTCGGGGGGCACTGCGCTGGTGGTGCCGGCAATGCGCGCTTTGCCGATTGGTGTGCCCAAGGTGTTGGTGTCCACGATCGCGTCGGGCGGCGCGGCCAGTCATCTGGCCGGCGCGTCCGATCTGTGCTTGATGTACTCGGTCACCGATGTCCTGGGCATCAATCGAATCTCCTCGCGAGTGCTGTCCAATGCGGCTGGCGCGCTGGCCGGAATGATCGCGGCGGCAGCAGCGGTTGCTCCGCGGATCAAGCCTGCGCTCGGACTCACGATGTTCGGAGTGACTACGCCGTGCGTACAAGGCGTGATGCAGGCTTTGTCTGGCGAGTACGACTGCCTGGTGTTTCATGCGACCGGCCTCGGCGGCCAATCGATGGAGAAACTGGTCGAGTCGAAACTGCTGGCGGGCGTACTCGACCTCACCACCACCGAAGTGGCGGACAAGCTGGTGGGCGGCATCTTCCCCGCGACCGAGGATCGCTTCGGTGCCGTGATTCGCAGCGCCGTGCCGTACGTGGGATCGTGTGGCGCGCTCGACATGGTGAACTTCAGTGCGATCGACACCGTGCCGGAGGCGTTTCGCGCTCGCAAGCTCTACCGGCACAACCCGCAAATCACCTTGATGCGCACGAGCGTCGCCGAGAACCAGGCCATGGGCGAGTGGATCGTCGCACGTTTGAATCAGATGACCGGCCCGACGAGGTTCCTGCTGCCGTTGGGTGGTGTCTCCAGCATGGATGTGCCCGGCGGCGCCTTCCATGACCCTGAGGCCGATGCCGCGCTGTTCGCAGCGATCCGGTCGGGATTCATCAGCACGCCGCGGCGTCGCTTGATCGAGGTGGACCATGCCATCAACGAGCCGGCATTCATCGCCGCGGTGGTGGCGAACTGCAATCAGGTGATGACGCCTTGATGCACCTTTTCACAGACAGACGACGAAGGCGCGGTAACGCGCGGCGAAGGATGGGCGATGGCACGTTTTGAGCGAGCTGAACTCCTGGCGCGATTCCGAGCCATGATCCGCGAGGGCCGGCCCATCATTGGTGGCGGCGCCGGCACCGGCCTGTCTGCCAAGAGTCAGGAAGCCGGCGGCATCGACCTGCTGGTGATCTACAACTCCGGTCGCTATCGCATGGCTGGCCGTGGCTCGCTCGCCGGCGTGCTTGCTTACGGCAACGCCAACGAGATCGTCATGGACATGGCGCGCGAGGTGCTGCCGGTCGTGACCAAGGTACCGGTGATCGCCGGCGTCAATGGCACCGATCCTTTCATGCACCTGGATGCCTTCCTGGATCAGCTCGTGACGGTGGGCTTTTCGGGCGTGCAGAACTTTCCCACGGTCGGTTTGATCGACGGCACGTTCCGCCAGAATCTCGAAGAGACCGGCATGGGCTACGACCTCGAGGTCAAGATGATCCGCCGCGCGCACGCGAAAGATTTGATGACCACCCCTTATGTATTCAACGAGCGCGAGGCGGTCGCGATGACGGAGGCGGGGGCCGACATCATCGTGTGCCACATGGGACTTACCACGGGTGGCTCGATCGGCGCGGTGACCGCGTTGACGCTGGATGATTGCGTTGAGCAGATCAACCGCTGCGCGACAGCTGCCAAGCGCGTGCGCTCCGACGTGATCGTGCTGGTGCATGGCGGACCGATCTCCATGCCTTCAGATGCGCAGTACGTGCTGGCGCGCTGCCCTGGCTGCCATGGCTTCTACGGCGCCTCTTCGATGGAACGCTTGCCGGTGGAAACGGCGATCGCTAATCAGATCCGGTCCTTCAAGGACGTGCGGACTACGTTGTGAGGTGACGATGAACGTTCATGTGAGTTCTGTGATCGATGCGCCCATCGAGGTGGTGTGGGCTGCGGTGCGCGACTTCAACGCGCTGCCTCAGTGGCATCCGAACATTCTTGCAAGCCGTATCGAAGACGCTCGCGCCGTGGACGCGGTGGGCTGCATCCGCAACTTCCAGCTGCAGGACGGTTCGAGCGTTCGCGAGCAACTGTTGACGCTGTCGGATCGCGAATACCGCTTCTGCTACAGCATGCTGGAATCGGAGCTGGGGCTGTACGACTACATCTCCGAGTTCTCGCTGCAACGGGTCACCGATGGCAATCGCACCTTCGCGGTGTGGTCGGCGCAGTTCCGCACCGAGCCAGGCCGCGAGCAAGAGAAGGCCACCATGGTAGGTCAGGGTGTGTTTCAGGTCGGCTTCGACGCCCTGAAGAAAAAACTCAATCGTTAGCAGTTTCCAAGGCCGCGCCTGTCGCGCGTGCCGGTCACATTCGGGTAGGGGGTTTAGATGTCAGCAGGCGCCGACTACGATCGCTCGCGGTTGTTCTGGATCGGAGTGCTCGCGTTGTTCACCGCGGCGCTGGCGTTCTCTTTGCGAGCCGCGGTTGCCGACGAACTGCGCAGCCTGTACCTCGTGCCGCTGGATCCGACACATTCGTTCACGCTCATCGCCGAAGCGCTCGGCGCATCCTTTCTCGGATTCGCCGTTACCTTGTTCGCCTGCTGCGCGCTGGTCGACGTGATCGGCATGAAGCGCTTGATCATGCTGGCGGCGCTCGGCTTCATCGGTGGCACGCTGCTGATCGCCTTTTGCGGAATGCTCGGCACGGGGTACGGCGTGTATTGGGTCATGCTCGCCGGCATGGTGCTGCAGGGAATGAGTTGGGGCTTCGTCGAGGCCACCATCAATCCCATGACCGCAGCGCTTTATCCGGAGGACACGACTCATCGCATGAATGTGCTGCATGCGTGGTGGCCGGCCGGACTCATCGTCGGTGGCTTGTGGGGGCTGGCCGTGCACGCTATGGAGCTGCACTGGCGGATCGCGCTGGTGCTGATTCTGCTGCCAGCGTTCGTGTTCGCCGCGCTGGCGATCACTGCCAGGTTTCCGGAAACACGGCGCGTCAAGGACGGCATCAGCTTTGGCGACATGTTGCGCGAGGTGTTTCGGCGGCCGTCGTTCTTTATCTGGTTCGGCGCCATGTTCCTGACTGCGGCCTCGGAACTCGCGCCGGGGCAGTGGGTGGATCTGGCGCTGACGCGCATCGTCGGCATGCGTGGCATCGTCCTTCTCATCTATGTCAGCGGGCTCATGTTCGTGATGCGCCACTTCGCTGGGCCGTTGGCGCACCGCCTGTCTCCCACTGGCTTGTTGCTCGCCTCCAGCGCCCTGACAGCGATCGGTCTTTACCTGCTCGGCATCGCCAATTCACCCTTCACCGCGTTGGTCGCGGCTACGGTGTGGGGCGCGGGCGTGTGTTTCATCTGGCCGACGATGCTGGCCGCTGCCGCAGACAACTATCCTCGCGCGGGTGCTTGGGGTATCGGATTGATCGGAACGGCCGGTGCGTTGTCGATCTACTTCGTGTTGCCTCGACTGGGCGCGCTGTACGACCGAGCCAAACTGGAAGCGGCGGGCGGCGCCGAACAGCTGGCGCTACTGTCAGGTCCGGAAATGGATCGAGTGTTGGCGGAAGCGGCGCGCGTGTCGTTCCACACGGTCGCTATCCTGCCGATGATCCTGATCGGTGTGTTCGGTGGATTGTGGCTGCATGCGAGGCGTAGTCGCTCGCAGGCATCGGGCTACGCGAGGCCGGAGTCCAGCCACTCGACCCAGTGACGCACGGGCACCTGTGCGCCATTGGCGAGATGCGTGATGCAGCCGATGTTGGCGGACAGGATCACCTCTGCTTGGGTGGCATGCAGCGCTGCGAGCTTGCGATCTCGCAGCTGCATGCTCAGCTCGGGCTGCAACACGGAGTAGGTGCCAGCCGAGCCGCAGCAAAGGTGGCTCTCCGCCAGCGGCGAAATTTCCGCGCCGAGTTGCCTGAGCAGTTGTTCGACGACCCCGCGAATTTTCTGCCCGTGTTGTAACGTGCAGGGCGGATGAAACACCACTCGCTCCGTCTTGCGGGACTGAAGCAGCGTGCCCAACGTCTCGGCATGCGGCGCCAGGATCTCGGCGAGATCGCGCGTCAGTTCGACCACCCGCCGGGCCTTTTCCGCGTACGCCGGATTATCGCGCAACAGGTGGCTATATTCCTTGACCATGGCGCCACAACCCGACGCATTCATCACGATGGCTTCGGCGCCAGCCTCGATGTACGGCCACCATGCATCGATGTTGTTTCGCACCTCGGTCAGAGCCGCTTCGTGATCATTCAAATGGTGTTTGATGGCCCCGCAGCAGCTGGCGCGCGGTGTGATCGCTTGAATCTTCAACGCATTCAGAACACGCGCCGTGGCGGCATCGATATTGGGTGACATGGACGGTTGCACGCAGCCGATGGGCAGCAACATCTTGCGAGCGTGCGTTAGCTGTGGCCACGCGCCCGCGGACTGACGCTCCGGCACTTTGGCGCGAACCGACTCGGGCAGCAGTGCTCTGACGGCCTGGCCGGCGCGCATCGCGGGGCCGAACAGCTTGCTGGTGAGACCGTGTTTCAGCGCCGAGCGGGCCACGCGCTCGATCGCCGGGCGCGGAATTTTTTCTTCGACGATGCCGCGACCGATATCGAGCAAACGGCCATACTGCACGCCCGAAGGGCAGGTCGTTTCGCAGGCTCGGCAGGTCAGGCACCGATCGAGATGCAGCTGCGTGCTCCTGGTGGGCTCGACGCCTTCGAGGACTTGTTTGATGAGATAGATGCGCCCACGAGGACCGTCCAGCTCATCACCCAGCAGCTGATAGGTCGGGCACGTCGCCGTGCAAAAGCCACAATGCACGCAGCGGCGCACGATGTCCTCGGCTTCCTTGCCTTCGGCGGTGTCCTTGATGAAGTCGGCGAGCTGCGTTCTCACGAGAGTGCTCAAAGCGTGGGATAGAGGCGGCCGGGATTGAAAATACCGGCGGGATCGAACTGCGATTTCAAGCGTCGATGAATCGTGGCCAGCACGGGCGACAGCGGTGTGAAGGCGCCCGCCGAACGATCGCCACGGCGAAACAACGTCGCGTGACCGCCGGCCCGCTGGGCGCAGTCACGCACTTGTGCCGCGTGTTGATCCGTTCGCAACCAGCGCAAGGCGCCGTTCCATTCAATCAGTTGCGGACCGCCGATCGACAGTGACGGTGCGGTCGATGGCACGGACATGCGCCACAGTGGCTGGTCGCCGCCAAAGAAGTCATGTGTCTGCTCGCGAACGCTGATCCAGAATGCGTCCGCCGCCGCGTCGTCGACATCCTCACCGCCGAGCTGAGTGCAGGCGGCTGAAACGGCCGGCGCGGCGCCTGCGAGCCGCAGGTACAGCGAACCTTCGTGCCATGCCGACGCCGACAAGGGCAACGGCCGACCCGTCCAGGTGTTGAGCTGGTCGATGGCCTCGGCCTCGCTCATTTCGAAGCGACGCGTGCGCTCTGACAACGGGCGGGGCAGCACCTTGAGCGAGACTTCCACGATCACACCGAGCGTTCCCAACGAGCCGGCCAGCAGGCGCGAGACGTCGTAACCGGCGACGTTCTTCATGACAGTGCCGCCGAACGACAGCAGCTCGCCGCGCCCATCGATGAGCTTCGCGCCGAGCACGAAGTCGCGCACGCTGCCATACGTTGGCCCGAACGACACGCGTCGGGGGCCGGCCAGGCCGGCAGCGACGCAACCACCCACGGTGGCGCGAGTCCCGAAATGCGGCGGCTCGAAAGCCAGCATCTGTCCATTCTCGGCGAGCAACTGTTCAAGCGTAGCCAGCGAAGTACCGGCGCGCGCGGTGATGACCAACTCCGTGGGCTCGTAATCGACGATCCCGGCGACGCGGCTTGGGTCGAGCAATGTTCCTTCGGGCCGGTTGCCATAGAAATCCTTGGTGCCGCCAGCACGAATGCACAAAAGCGTTCGCGCGGCGGCTGCGGCGCGAATGGTCTCGCGCATTTCGCTCAGTGCGTGGTCCATCAGAAGCGAGGCAGGTCGGGAAATTTCAGATTACCGGCGTGCACGCGCATGCGTCCGTACTCGGCGCAACGATGCAGGGTCGGCACGACCTTGCCGGGGTTCAACAAGCCGGTGGGGTCGAACGCGCTCTTCACCGCGAGGAAGACATCGAGCGTGGCTCGATCGAACTGCGAGCACATCTGATCGAGCTTTTCCACGCCGACCCCATGCTCGCCCGTGATGGTGCCGCCCATGCGCACACACAGCTCGAGGATTTCGGCGCCGAACGCTTCGGCGCGCGCGACCGAATCCGGATCGGCGTCGTCGAACAGGATCAGCGGATGCAAATTGCCGTCACCCGCATGAAACACGTTCGGGCAGCGCAGCCCGTATTTGGGTTCCAGTGCCTGAATGGCCTTCAACACTTCGCCGAGGTGACGGCGAGGAATGGTGCCATCCATGCAGTAGTACGCCG
This sequence comes from Steroidobacter sp., assembly GCF_016790065.1. GTDB lineage: Bacteria > Pseudomonadota > Gammaproteobacteria > Steroidobacterales > Steroidobacteraceae > Steroidobacter. The sequence goes on along the minus strand of NZ_JAEUPY010000541.1, from coordinate 4,176 downwards.
GCGACGCGCGGCCCGCGGCGGGGAACGCGTTCTTTCGTCCGGCCCAGAAGCGCAATCTTTCGGCCTCGCTGTTCGAGACTTGGATGCGCGTAGCACGTGCCGCGCGGAGCACTGCAGACATGCGCTCGATCTCATCGGCCACTTCTTCCGGCGTGCCATCGGACTCGCATAGCAATACCGCGGCGGCATCCAGATCGTAGCCGGCGTTCGCGAACGGCTCGACCAGGCGACTGGCGGCTTGATCCAGCATTTCGAGGCCCGCTGGAATGATGCCGTTCGCTATGAGAGCTGCGACTGCATCACCGGCCTCACCGAGGTCCGCGAAGCTGGCCATGATGCAACGAGCGGTCTGCGGCACGGGCACCAGGCGCACCGTCACTTCCGTCGTCACCGCGAGCATGCCTTCCGAGCCAATGACCAACGCCAACAGATCCAGACCCGGCGTATCGGGCGCGAGACCGCCAAACTCCACCGCTTCGCCTTCGATGGTCAGGCCGCGCACGCGCAGAACGTTGTGCACGGTCAGGCCATACTTCAAACAATGCACGCCTCCGGAATTCTCCGCGACGTTTCCGCCGATGGTGCAGGCGATCTGACTGGAGGGATCGGGCGCGTAATACAGCCGATACCGGGCGGCGGCTTCACTGATCGCCAAATTGCGTACGCCTGGCTGCACTGTCGCGGTACGAGCGCGTGGATCGATGGACAGGATACGGTTGAATTTGGCGAGCGACAGCAGGAGTCCAGCGGCGTGGGGCAGGGCGCTGCCGGACAGCCCGGTGCCCGCGCCGCGTGGGACCACCGGAATGTTCAGTTCGTGACACAGCTTCAGAATGCGCGCGACCTGTGTTTCGGTTTCCGGTAGTGCCACCACCATGGGCAGTTGTCTGAACAATGTCAGACCGTCGCATTCGTAGGGCCGTGTGTCTTCTTCGCGAAACAATACCGCCGCGTCGGGCAGGAACGCTTTCAACGCAGCGACCAGGCTGAGCTGTTTCATCGTATCCACGGGCCGCGTGCGTACTTCAGGCGAGCAGTACGCCGCTCGCGCCCGCGCTCTTGGCTTGTTCCATCGAGACCTTGCCTCGATCCGCCATGAGGATCACCGGCACTGCCGAGGCCACTACGGCAGCGATCGCCGAGCAACGACGCAGCATGCGTGCGACATCGAAGCGGCCGCTCTTCTTCCAGAGATCGAAGCCGGGCGCGACGAATACGGCCTCCGGCTGCAGTCCATCGAATGCGGCCACTGCCTCGGGCAGCGCGACCGCGATCGATACTCTGTAACCCTGTTTCGAAAAGCGCTGCAACGTTTCGCACTCCTGGCGCACTCCTAGATTCACGCTGTCGAGCGTGCCGCCGAAGTGCTCGCCGTATTGAGATGTCGTCGGCCAGTTGATGACTCGGTCATACCCTTTGGCGCGCAATGCCGTCATCAGACCGGTGCCGCCGATGAACGGATCGGCCGCGAAGATCGCGAACAACGGCGACCGCGACTTACCACGATCCGGCAGGTCCGCGAGCCGTTGCGCGAGGTCCGCATTGTGATCGCGATTCGGCGCCAGCCCGCTGAGCAAGGCACTCAGGTTCTCGCAGCGACGCGCCGGCCACACCACTTGATTGGGCTGTAGCGTAGCTGAGCGCAGACCAGGATCCGCGTCGACCAAGGTCCATTGGGATGGAATCTGCGAAGGGGATGACATCGTTACCCAATATTACCCAGGCGATGAAAAAATCGATAGCACGAGGCGCGTCGAGACACCTATTGTGCGCTCACAAATGAACTGGTGACATTGCGATGACGACAGGTTCCGTAAACGCGCGACGCATTGCCCCGCTGATCGCAGGCGTGCTGTACGCAGCGGCCGGCCATGCCGGCGATCGACAGCCCGATGTGATCGTCGAAGCTGCGCAGATCGCGGATGCGGCGCGCGTCTCGGTGGTTCGCACGGAAGATACCCGGCCCACCTCACAGCAGGCCTTGAGCGCGCTGACGGAGCGCCTCGCCAATGTGCATGTGAGCAGCGGCGGCGCCGGCTCCTATGGCGATCTGTTCGCGGTGCGCGGCCTTTCCAACACGCCGTACTTCAGCGATCCGACCGTGTCCATCTATCTGGACGACATTCCGTTGGGCGCCGGCTTCAGTTATCCGACCGTCGTCTTCGGTTTCTTCGACGCGGCCCTGCGTCGCGGGCCGCAAGGAACATCGTACGGTAGGGCGGGGCAGGAAGGTGTCCTGCAATTGGTGTCCGCGGATCTATCGGCGAGTCGCGATTCGATGGAGCTGCGCGCGGGTGGTGGCGATTTCGGTCAGCGTTCCACCGCCATGACGGCGCAGCTCAGCGGCGCGAATACCGCCGGATCCATAGCCGCCGCGTACAGCGAACGCGATGGCTTCGTGCGCAATACGCAGCTCGACCAGACCGTGGACGATCAGCGGCGCGCCATGCTGACGGCGCGGGGTCGGTGGCGTGCATCCGACGACGTGCAGCTCACGGGGCAAATAATTGCGAGCCGTCAACGTGACGGCGCGCAGCGGCTGGTGCCGCTCGACGGGCCTTACTTCACTGTCGACCGGGAGAAGGAAGGCCGCGCCGACGTGGATTTCTTCGGTGGCGCCGTGCGCGCCGATATCGAGTTGAACCTGGGGAGGTTGAGTAGCATCACGAGCTACACGTACGCGGCGCTCGACCCTTATGAGAATCACATCGTGCTGCCGCCGGGGCTCGATGCTCACGTCGTGCAAAAACAGAGCGCGCTCAACGAGGAACTGCGCCTGGAGGGCGCTCATGACTCGGGGAGCTGGCTGCTGGGCGCTTGGTTGTCGGGCGCGGAGACTGACGGCGAGGTCGAGCGCGCATTGACCCACTTGTTTCCTATCGAAGTGTCGCAGTTCGAGTTGCGCGATCGCGCGCTGGCCGTGTTCGGCGAGTGGCGCAGCGAGCTTGCAACGGATTGGCACGTCGTCGGCGGTTTGCGCGCCCAGACCTCGCGTCGCGAGTTCAGTCGCACGGAGCGCATCCCGGGCGTCGGCCGATTCGCCGACGGCGAACGGTTCTCGGCGGTGTTGCCCAAGCTTGCGTTGAGCCATGCGCTCACGCCTGCGACCACGCTGACCGCGACGCTGGCCTCGGGCTACAAGCCCGGTGGCTGGTCCGCCTATACCGACGATGTGACGCTGGCCCGATTCGACGCCGAAACCAGCAAGTCGCTCGAGCTCGCGGCGACGAGCGAACTGCTGCCCGAGGTACTTCATCTCACCACGCGCGTCTTCGTCTATGACATTCGCGACTATCAGATCGAACGATCGTTCAATGCTAGTGATTACCTCGTCGTGAACGCGCCGCGTGCGAGATCGCTCGGCGCGGAGATCGAGGGTCGGTGGCGGCCGGTGAGCCCGTTGACGATCGCTGCGTCGCTTGGTTACAGCCGTGCGACGTTGCGCGAGTTCACGGATCCATTCACTGGCGTTGTTCATGACGGAAGCACCGCTCCCTACGCGCCCGAATACGATGCAAATCTCTCGGCGCTGTATGAGGCGCCCGCAGGTTGGTTTGCGGCCGGCGAGGTGTCCTCCACCGGTCGCATCTATTACGACGAAGCTGAAACAGCGCAGTTTTCACAGCGTGCGCGCACTTCGCTCGCAGCGCGCCTGGGCTATCGCGCGCAGCGCTGGCGCGTCACGCTTTATGGCGACAATCTCACCGATGAGCGCTACTACACGATGATCGTACCGGGCGTAATGCACGGCGTGCCGGGTGCGCCACGCACCTGGGGGATTGAACTCGCGGCTACGGTGCGATGAGAAGGAATCGTTTCATGTATCGATACGAACGTCACACCACGTCCGCGAGGCACACCTGTCCGTGTGCCTCGACGTTCGCCGCGCAATCCGCTGATTCGAGGTCGCAATGCTGAAGCCAGCCCAGGTTCTGATTCTGATCCTGTGCGCGGCAGTGCCGCCGCTGGCTGTCCCGCATGGCGAAGTTGGGCACGTGCATGGCTCCGGTCCTCCGTCGGGCGCGTCGGCGTCGCAGACAGTCACCGGGCCGAAGTTTGAGAAGCAGGTGCTCGACGAACACTTCTGGAGCGAAGGTGCCGCCATCGGCGATATCAACCGCGACGGCAAGAACGACATCGTCGCCGGACCTTTCTGGTACGCCGGTCCGGATTTCA